>JBCNQO010000407.1:0-3059 GCA_039592825.1 Flavobacterium sp. | reverse complement strand
CTACCCTTCTTGATTGGGCCGCGAACCTCCTTCTTTACTGCCGGTATGTCGATGAACTTGGTTGCTGATTGCGGGTGCAAAAGTAGCACCCTTTTTCGTTTCTGCAAGTTTTCCGGAAGGTTTTTTTCGAAGTTTTTTCGCGTTTTGGCGTAACTCGCTGGAAAGGCGGTTTTTGCAATCAAAATATTTTTTGCTGTACTCCGGAAGGATTCCAACTATTGCCTTCAAATGCAAAGACCCGCCAAAGGACGTACCTATCATATTGACCTTCTCTCACGCGAACGGCAATCGATCCAATCTCGAAACTCACGTCGAACTCATCAGGAAAAAGCTTCGACACATACCGTCGCTTGTATTTATCAGTAATTGCCGCTACAGTAATGTGCGGTCGAAAACCCCTTGGCATATTTAAAGACGTCGTCATCCTAAGAATACCATATATAGACTGCAAATATTCTTCAGAGACAGAGTTCGGGACGAACCTGAACAAGCCTTTCTTGAATTCTGATCTCATCGTTATCCGAAAAGACTTTGCTGATCTGGCGAACGCGCTCAGTTCTGCACAGATTTCGGTAAGCCTTCTTTCATTTGCGGTTTCCTCAATTATAGTGATATGAGGTTTCGAATTAACGTATAGCTCATCGGGATACAAGGAACGGATTATTGCCTTCGCTTCATCCACCAGGAATTCGTTTTCATGATCGGGCAAAAAACATACGGAAACTATCATTAACATCTTAATTTGTTCGATACAGAAATTTAATAATTTCTCACGCGTGAGGGATGCTGCCTTTGTTTAAGCTCTTTCGCCCCGCACCGCTTTTGCCTCCCGAACGGGTTTCCACGGGCGGAAAGCGAGTGGCTGCAGCCCGACGGCGGCCTCCGTTTCAGGTCTTCGGGATCCTATTTCCTGTTTTGCTGGCGGTTTTTGCTTGCGGGATCGCCGCCGGCACGCCCAAATAAAAATGATCACACTTTTACAGGAGACAAAAAAGACGGCTATGAACCGTCTTATATATTATAGTGTTTGTCTTTTTCCAGTGCTGCCGCTGCTACTCCAACTGCTACTCTTTTTTCTGGGATTGCTCGATCGCCTTTCCTGTCCAGTACTTGTCGAGTTCTTCAAGGTCGACCGGCTTGAAGGCTTCCTGCTTTTGAAGTCGGCCGCTTTGGAAGGCGCGCTGTAGGATCGTTTCTATGAGATAATCCTCGTTTACCGCATAGGGATCGTAGCCGCGCTTGAGGTCGAGGTCGAAAACCTTTGCCGTGTTGCTTGACCAGAAGGCTTTCCATCCGCTTTTGTAGTCCTTTATTATAGAGAACGTGGTACGCCCAGTTTGTCTATAGATAAGTTTGATGAGGATCTGGCCTTGCTTGCGCGAAAGCTTCTTGAGTTTTTCGGAGAATTCGTTCTCGATATAATCCTCTACTATCTTATAGTATTTCTTCTTTTCCTTCTCGGTCTTGAGTTTGGACATATTTCTGTCGAGCGTCATAAGGCGCTCTGCCGCGATCCTGGCGTACGGATACACTTTATAGACGCGGTTCTGGAGAATCAGGAACTCTTTCTTGTCGGCGTAGTTGAGCTGGTCTTTTCCTATATAGACATCCTCGAGCATGTATTCCACCAGGGAATCCTGTTCGGCTTTGTTGAAGTCGGCCAGCGTCGTGTCTTTTTTGACGATCTGCGATTGGGCCGTGAATCCGAAAAATGTCAAAAGCAAAAGAGCGCTTACGAATCTCATGTTGGTCGTTTATTGGTTCAAAAATATAGAATCCTGTGGCAACTGTAGTGCCAAATCTTTATTTTAGCCGAAATAATTATTGGAATGAGTACAAAACCTGTTTTAAACAAAAAATCGATGGCGTTCCTGGAGCGCTACCTCAATAATGCATCGCCTACGGGTTATGAAGCCGAAGGACAGAAAATCTGGATGGATTACCTAAAGCCGTATGTGGATACGTTCATCACCGACACTTACGGAACTGCCGTGGGCGTGATCAATCCGGAAGCCGAATTCAAGGTCGTGATCGAAGGCCATTCGGACGAGATTTCGTGGTATGTGAACTACATTACAGACAATGGTCTTATATATGTAATAAGGAATGGCGGTTCAGATCACGTGATCGCGCCTTCCAAACGCGTGAACATCCACACCAAAAAAGGTATCGTGCAAGGTGTTTTTGGCTGGCCGGCTATCCATACCAGAAATCGCGACAAGGAAGAACATCCGAAAATCGACAACCTTCACATAGATGTTGGCTGCGAGACAAAAGCACAGGTTGAGGAATTGGGAATCCACGTGGGTTGCGTGATCACGTATCCGGACGAATTCATGATCCTTAACGAAAACAAGTTCGTGTGCCGTGCGATCGACAATAGAATGGGCGGTTTCATGATTGCCGAAGTGGCTCGTTTGTTATCGGAAAACAAGAAAAAACTGCCTTTCGGACTTTACATCACCAATTCGGTTCAGGAAGAAGTCGGATTGAGAGGTGCCGAAATGATCACCAATACGATCAAACCGAACATCGCGATCGTGACCGACGTTTGCCACGACACGACAACTCCAATGATCAACAAGCGCATCGAAGGCGAAACCCAGATCGGGAAAGGTCCGGTCGTGACTTATGCTCCGGCAGTTCAGAACAATCTTCGCGAACACATTCTCGATACGGCCGAAAAGCACAAAATCCCTTTCCAAAGACTGGCTTCGTCCCGAGTTACGGGAACCGACACGGACGCTTTCGCCTACAGCAACGGCGGTGTGGCTTCGGCTTTGATCTCTCTCCCGTTGCGCTACATGCACACGACGGTCGAGATGGTTCACAAAGACGATGTGGAAAACGTGATAAGACTCATTTACGAATCCTTGCTGGGAATCGAGAAAGGCGAAACTTTCAGCTACTTCAAATAACAAAAAAAGCATCCTTGTTCGGGATGCTTTTCTTTTATAACTAACTTTTACAAATCTAATTTACAGTCTTGGCAAGGCTTTCGGAATGGAAGGTTTTGTCTCGTTTCTGTTGATGTACTTAAAATCGAGCGGCGCATATTC
>JBCNQO010000406.1:0-3066 GCA_039592825.1 Flavobacterium sp. | reverse complement strand
TTCGAGACAGTCCAGACTCAGACTTTTATCCTTGATTATTTCCGACGCCATCTCGCTCAACTGACGAAGCGAAACCATGGCGAAATAGTTCGACGGAACCAGAAACGGAAACACCGTCGCATCGTCTGACGGCCTAAACATCGAGGCAATCAATCCGACGGGCTTTATCGGGAAACCGAAACCGTCCAAAGGTGGCGTATCGATACTTCGGGGCGACGAACGCATAAAACTGTACGGACCTTTGCCGTCTTTTCTCTGTTGGACGCGAAACGTATCCACGACCAATTTCATGGCCGAATGCCAATCCTGGTTGAATGGCGAAACGTCTTTGGTGGTTTTCCAGTAATGGTACGAAAGCCTTATCGGATAACACAGCGAATCGATTTCCCACTTTCGTTCGTGCAATTCGGGTTTCATGTCCGTAATGTCGTCCTTCCACTCGCTTCCCGTGGCGCCTTTGTTGAAAGCATTTGCATAAGGATCGATCAGGATGCATTGTGCCTGACGGTTGATCACGCCCGCAAGCAACTGTTTCAAAGTCTTGTCCTGTTTGGCCAAAGCCAGATAAGGCATAACCTGAGCCGTGGAATCGCGCAGCCACATCGCATTGATGTCGCCCGTGATCACGAAAGTATCGGGTCTTTTGTTCGTTACCGAAAAATCGACCGTCGTATCTAAAGTATTCGGGAAACAGTTCTCGAAAAGCCAACCAAGTTCGGGATCGCGAAGGTTCACTTTCATGGTCGAGATCAATTTCTCGACGGCAGGCGAATTGAACTTTCGTTTGACTTTCGCAACGCGAACTACAGGAAAACCTTGCTGGTTCTGTGGCAAAAAGTCGTAAAGGTAAAGCCCGAGCGTGGCCAATGTGGAAGTCTGGATAAACTGTCTGCGTTTCATTCCCTAAATTTAGAAAAAAGCGGACACAGTCTTTGTTTAGGCGACGAATTCCGAGGTTCACCAAAAATTCGCGAATTCGCGGTTAAGATATCCAAGTCCAAATCTCAAAAATCCGCTAATCCGCGGCAAAAAAATAAACCGCGAATGCGCGAATCCCAAGGCTAATCCGCGGCAAAAAAAACCAAACAAAAAAAGCCCCCGAAAAAATCGGAGGCCTTTCCAGTATGAAAAAAATCAGGAATTAACGCTTGATCACACGCAATGTCTTCACGTTCGCACCTTGCGTAAGGACTACATTGTAGACACCGCTCGGGTAATTTTCACCGAACTGTTGTGTCTCGATCGCGTCGAACGAAACTTCGCGGTTCTCTACCAGTTTTCCGATCATGTCGTAAACCTTTACCGACACTTTTTCTTCAGACGAAGAATCCATATCGAATGAGAATCCTTGTACATAAGGGTTCGGGTAAACTACAGCGCGGAAAGCGACATTTGGAGTTTGGTCCTGAACATCTTTTTCGATGCTTCTTGTAACACCGCCCGGAGCCGTGATCGTACAGCTTTCGCCAAAATCAGACCAGGCACCAGCCGTCATGACCGCAACACTTACCACATAAGTCGCTCCCGGAACATAACCGGCCACGTTGTTGAAAGTGAAATAGTTCTGCGAACGCGTCACGAAAATCGTTTCGAAAGTGCTCATGTTCGTAAGCTGGAACTGGTAAGAAGTAACGCGGTTCAAGCTCGCCGTAGCCACAGGAGTTCCGGCTGTAGCGACCGTTGCGCCACAGTTAGACAACGTTGGAACGATTGGAGCCGTTACAAGGCAAGGTTGTCCATAACCAGAGAAAACGCCGTTTGTTCTAACCGAAACCTCGATCGCGTAAGTTCTTCCGTAAAGGTAATGCTCAAGCATAGTAAGCGAGAACCAGTTGATCGTTCTTTCCAGAACTTGTTGCTGGTTGGTCGCAGTATCGGTAATTCTGAAACGGTAAGCCGAAACATTTGGCAAACTTGTCGTCGCGATAAGCGTGCTGATGGTTGGCAAGACGATGCCACACTGAGATGGATTCACCGCAGCAGCGCCGCCTTGATCCAAGATAGCTGGAGTCGAGATCTGGCAAGCCGGTCCGTAATAGTTCAACCACGTTCCGTTTCTTCTCAACTGTACCGAAATGCTGTAAGTCGCGGCATAATCGAAAGTAGCCAATTGCGAGATCTGGAAGTTCGGAGTCGTTCTGTCGATAGTCTGAACAGCGCCAGTAGCCACGTTCACGACTCTGAAACGGTAACCGTCAACCGGAGCGTTAAAGCTCACCGCACCAACATAAGATGAGATCGACGTCAAAGTCGTTCCGCACTGTGAAGCGAGAACCTGAGAGAAGATCTGGCTTCCTTCGTCGATTGTTCCGTCGCAGTCGTCGTCGATTCCGTTGTAAGGAATTTCGGTTGCACCCGGATGAACCGCGGCAAGTGAATCGTCGCAATCCAGATTGTTCAAAGAGTAACCTACTGGTGGCGTGTTGGCGTCAACGGCACAAACCGAAACGAGGTTTCCGGCACCGTACCCGTCAAAATCAGCATCCACGTAAAACTCGAAGTTCGGGTTGATCGTAACCGAAGCCGAACCAGCAAGCGTTCCGGCAGTTTGGTTGTTGGCATCGGTAACCGAAACCAAAGTGTATTCGGTAGAAACCGATGGCGTAACGGCAATGTTCGCGCCACTTGCGTAATTGTTCACGGTCACATTGTCTGTTCCGTTAGAGTATACCATAGTAAACGGAGCCGTTCCATCGACGATAGCTACAGAAAGGTTTGCAGACTGACCAGCGCAGATCGCGGCTTCACCAGAAATCGTAGCCGAAGTTGGGCCAGGAATCTGCACAGCCTCGAACTTCACGTTGTCAAAACGCCATGTTCCCGAAGAAGCATTAGACGTTGGAGTCGAAGTCTGTCTGAACTGGGTCTCGTTGCGGTAATAAGCAGCCACTATTCTCACCCCGAAATTCGCGTTATTGTTCGCACCTGTAATTTCACTCAAGTCGACAGAAACGCGACGGAATTGGTCCGATTGCGTATTGTTCTCGAAACGTCCGTTGTTCAAAGATCCCAAACAGTAAGTCGTGTTGGCTTCTGTCATCTCGAAATTCGTCCAGGCCGTTCCAT
>JBCNQO010000405.1:0-3067 GCA_039592825.1 Flavobacterium sp. | reverse complement strand
CCGAGATCTGGCAGAAATAGCTCCAGAACGGAACATCGTGCATTTCCATGTCCTGATACAACATCGGAACCACGCAAATAGGGAAATCTCCGGCGATTCCTCCACCAATCTGGAAGAAACCTACGCCTTTGTCTGAATTTTTAGAGTACCAATCGGCAAGGAAAGTCATGTATTCGATACCCGATTTCATGGTCGTGGCCTTCAATTCGCCTTTGATCACGTAAGAAGCGAAGATGTTGCCCATGGTAGAATCTTCCCAACCCGGAACGACAATCGGAAGGTTTTTCTCTGCCGCAGCGTACATCCAAGAATCTTTCAAGTCAATCTCGTAGTATTCCTCAAGAACGCCCGAAAGCAACATCTTGTACATGAATTCGTGCGGGAAATAACGCTCGCCTTTGTCGTCTGCATCTTTCCAGATCTGGTAGATGTGTTTCTGCAAGCGACGGAAAGCTTCGTGCTCGGGAATGCAAGTGTCGGTTACACGGTTAAGGCCGCGCTCGAGCAAATCCCATTCTTGTTGAGGCGTAAGATCGCGGTAGTTCGGAACTCTTTCGTAGTGGGAGTGCGCCACGAGGTTCATGATGTCTTCCTCAAGGTTGGCTCCGGTGCACGAGATGATCTGCACTTTGTCCTGGCGGATCATTTCGGCGAAAATCTTGCCCAGTTCAGCCGTACTCATCGCGCCCGCAAGCGTAACCATCATCTTTGCCCCGTTGTTCAATTGGTCTTCGTAGCCTTTGGCCGCGTCTACCAAGGCTGCCGAGTTGAAATGCAGATAGTACTTTTCAATAAACTGGCTAATTGGTCCTTTACTCATTTTAGTCGTATTCTAGTTTTTGTCTTAGCTTTCAAAAATAAATTATTTTTTGTCGTACCCAAGAATTTTAAGTACGTCTTCCGAATTCTGTTCCGGAGAGAACACTTCGGTGCCCAGAATGCCGTTCTCGTCTCGATCGATAAGAATGTGCTTTGGCTGCGGGATCAGACAGTGGTGCAAACCTCCAAAACCACCGATGGTTTCCTGGTAAGCGCCTGTGTTGAAAAATCCTATGTAAAGCGGTTTTTCCTTGTTGTATTTAGGAAGATAGACCGCGTTCATGTGCTGTTCGGAGTTGTAGTAATCATCTGAATCACAAGTCATTCCGCCCAAAAGAACGCGCTCGTAAGTATCGTTCCAACGGTTTACGGCCATCATCACGAAACGTTTCGAGATCGCCCAGGAATCGGGCAAAGTCGTGATGAAAGACGAATCGATCATGTTCCATTTTTCACGGTCGTTCTGTTGTTTTTGGTAAACGACCTGATAGATCGCGCCTCCGGATTCTCCAACGGTGAACGATCCGAATTCGGTAAAGATGTTCGGAACCGGCACTTCGGCATCGTCGCAAGCGGTCTTGATCTGGTTGATGATCTCGTCCACCATATATTGATAGTCATATTCGAACGCCAACGAGTTCTTGATCGGGAAACCGCCGCCAATGTTCAAGCTGTCGAGCGTAGGACATTCCTTTTTAAGGTTGATGTACACTTTCAGACATTTCACCAATTCGTTCCAATAGTACGAAGTGTCGCGGATTCCGGTGTTGATGAAAAAGTGGAGCATTTTTAGCTCGACCTGTTTGTTCTCGGCGATCTCGCGTTTGTAAAAAGGTACGATATTTTTGTATCCGATGCCAAGTCGCGAAGTGTAGAACTCGAATTTCGGTTCTTCCTCGGCCGCGATCCTGATTCCGACCTTGATTTTCTTGGTCGGGACTTTCTCCAGAATCAGGTTCAATTCCTCGTAATTGTCTATCACCGGAATCGTCTTGCTGTGGCCGTTGTTGATAAGGCGCGCAATGTTGTCGATGTATTCCTCTCGTTTGAAACCGTTGCAGACCACATGCGTGTTGCGGTTGATCTTGCCCGTTTTCAAAAGGTTCTCGACAATATTGATGTCAAAAGCCGACGAAGTCTCGATGTGGATATTGTTCTTGAACGCCTCGTTCATCACGAATTCGAAGTGCGAACTTTTGGTGCAATAGCAATAAAAGTATTTGCCTTCGTACCCGTTTTTCTCCATCGCTTTCCTGAACCAACCTTTGGCTTTGTTGATGTTGTTGGAAATCGCCGGAAGATAGGTGAACTTGAGCGGCGTGCCGTATTCTTCCACGAGTTTCATCAAGTCGATGTTGTGGAAAAGAAGCGAATCTTTGTTCAGACGGAATTCTTCCTGAGGAAAGTAGAACGTCTGGTTGATAAGGTCGAAATATTTTGTATTCATTTAGTACCGGATTGAAATTGAAAAAGGTTTAAAAACAGACAATGACGCAACTGTTTTCAAACCCGTATATTGGCAAAAATGATCTGTAGTTTCTCGTTGGTGAAAGTCGGGCCAGGCTCTACGTGAAGTACTGCCCAAACCGTTTTGGAAACACCCATGGCCTTGCGGGAAATCCGCTTGACGAAATGGTCAAAAGGCGCGTTATTACAAGTGTTTTGGTAACTCTTCATTAAGGGCAAATGTAAAAAATAAAGTTTCCTATATACAAGCCTTTTTATTAAAAATATATTAAGATTTGTAAGAGGCGAAAGCTTTGAGAATCAATTCGTTTTCCACTTCGGCGTTGATTTTTATTTTTCCGATTCCGTCCAGAAGCGAGAACAGCACTTTCCCGTACTCGTTTTTCTTGTCGTGTTTGAGCAGTTCAAAGATTTCCGGAAGGTCGTTTTCGTCAATTTCCACAACTCCGAAAATATCGCTTATCGCGGATGTGATTTCCGATAGTTCGCCTTCAGTCAAAAGCCCTTTCTGCCAAGAAACGTGCGCCTCGAGAATCATCCCAACGGCAATGGCCTCGCCGTGTAAAAGCGGGTTTTCCGATTCCAGATAAAAACTCTCGATCGCGTGTCCCAAAGTATGCCCAAAGTTCAGTGCTTTCCTGATGCCTTTCTCGGTCGGATCCTGGGAAACGATTTCCTGCTTGATTTCGATGGAACGATAGATCAACTGATCAAAATCCGAAAAATCGATTTGCGTCAGATCAACTAAATTATTCCAGTAATGCTTGTCGAAAATAAGCAC
>JBCNQO010000404.1:0-3070 GCA_039592825.1 Flavobacterium sp. | reverse complement strand
CAAAGCGTAAAATCGTGAAGAGCAAACAATAAAATCCGTGAATCCGTGGTAAAAAATAAAACCGCGAACTGAGGAATTTCCGTGGTTTTAAACAAAAGCGAAATCCTTCTGAACCGTTAATCAGCGGCAAAAAACAAAACAAAGGTGGCCAACAGAAAAGAACTATTCGAAAAAGCAGAAACCTGGTTCGAGAACCAAGGCTGGAAACCATTCGCGTTCCAGAAAGAAACCTGGACGGCGTTCCTGCAAGGCAAACACGGCCTGCTGAACGCGCCAACCGGAAGCGGCAAAACCTATGCACTCTGGGTTCCAATCATTCTCGACCACCTCAAAAAAAATCCAGATCCCAGAAAACATAAACCGGGTTTAAAAGCCGTCTGGATCACGCCTTTACGCGCTTTGTCGGTAGAGATCAAACAAGCGGCCGAAAGATTGGTGCAAGGTTTGGAAGTGCCTTTCGAGGTCGCGATCCGATCGGGCGATACGACTTCGGCAGAAAGGGCGAAACAAGCCAAAAAAATGCCCGATCTGCTAATCACGACGCCCGAAAGTCTACAGCTTTTGCTTGCATCCAAAGACTATCCGAACACTTTCAAGAATTGTTCTGCGATCGTGGTGGACGAATGGCACGAACTGCTCGGAACCAAACGCGGCGTCCAAATGGAACTCGCTTTGTCCAGACTCAAAACCATCGCACCGAACTTGAGAATCTGGGGTATTTCGGCCACAATCGGAAATCTCGAACAGGCGCGTCAAGTGTTGCTTGGCATCGATTCCGAGGCTTACAAAAACTCAGTTTTGGTCAAGGCCGTTCTGCACAAAAAAACCAATGTGATTTCGATCATTCCGACGAAAATGGAGAGTTATCCTTGGCGTGGTCACATGGGATTTCACTTGATAGACGACGTGGCGCGCATCGTAAAAGAAAGCCGCACGACGCTTATTTTCACGAACGTGCGGTCGGCTTGCGAGCTTTGGTACCAAAGGCTTCTGGACAAATATCCGGAGTTTGCGGGCGAGATCGCGATGCACCACGGAAGCATCGACAGAGACGTTAGGATTTGGGTCGAAAACGCGATTCGGGACGAGAAACTCAAAGCCGTCGTTTGTACCTCGAGTCTCGATCTGGGCGTCGATTTCGCGCCTGTGGAAACCATTATCCAGATTGGCGGCCCAAAAGGTGTCGCGCGGTTCATGCAACGTGCGGGTCGGTCGAATCACAAACCCGGAAAAGAGTCATTGATTTACTTTCTGGCGACGCACGCGATTGAACTCGTCGAGGCATCGGCACTCAAAAAAGCGGTCGAAAACAACGTCGTCGAAGACCGGATTCCGTACTTGAATTCGTGGGACGTCTTGATCCAATACCTGAACACGTTGGCGGTTTCGGATGGCTTTTTCCCAGACGAGATCTTCGAGGAAGTCAAATCGACTTTCTGCTATCAGGCCATGACGCGCGAAGATTGGCAGTGGTGCCTGAATTTTATCGTCCACGGAAGTCAAAGCCTGCAAGCTTACGACGAGTATAAAAAGGTCGAGATCGAAGCCGATGGTCGGTACAAAATCAACAAACGCACACTCGCGACCCAACACAGAATGTCGATTGGAACGATTGTTAGCGACGCCGTGATGCAGGTGAAATTCTTCTCGGGCGGCTTTATCGGATCGATCGAGGAATGGTTTATCTCGAAACTGAAACCCGGAGACGTTTTTCAGTTCGCGGGTCGTCAGCTCGAATTGTATCGGATAAAAAACATGCAGGTTTTGGTCAAATCGGCTACGAGAAAACCTACGAAATTCGCCAGTTGGATGGGCGGAAGACTCGCTTTGTCAGCTCAAATGTCGGAACTTCTGAGACAGGAATTGTATTCGGCCAACCACGGCAAAAAGTCGCCCGAACTGCACGCGATGGAACCGGTTTTCAAACGCCAGCGAAAGGAATCGATCGTGCCCGAATCGGACCAATTCCTCATAGAAACGTTCAAGACGCGCGAAGGTTTCCACGCCATTTTTTATCCGTTTGAAGGAAGATTCGTGCACGAAGCTTTGGCCTCGCTTCTCGCCTATCGCATCTCGCTTCTGGAACCGATCACGTTTTCTCTGGCTTACAACGATTACGGTTTCGAGCTTTTGTCCGACAAGGAAATCGACATGCAATCGGTACTCGACAACGACCTTTTTACCACGCGTCACGTGCACCAGGATTTGCAGACAAGTCTGAATGCGACCGAAATGGCCAGACGAAAATTCCGCGACATTTCTGTGATTGCCGGAATGGTTTTTTCAGGTTATCCCGGAAAGATCGTCAAGGCCAAACATTTGCAAAGTTCGACCCAACTTTTGTTCGAGGTATTTCGCGATTACGAACCCGATAACCTACTTTTGCAACAGGCTTATAGGGAAACGTTCGAGCATCAACTGGAAGAAGGCCGACTGATCCAATCGCTCGAAAGGATAGCGTCTCAGGAAATCGTTTGGAAACAGTGCGAAAAACCAACGCCGTTCAGCTTTCCGATCATCACCGACCGACTGCGCGAAAAGCTCTCGAGCGAGACTTTGGCCGACCGCATCGCCAAAATGACGGCCTCATATATGAAAGGGATAGAATGACTTTGGAAATAAGGATTCACGACAATCATTTCGTTTTGCACGCTTCGGGCGCGGTTTTCTGGAAGGAGAAAAACATGCTTTTGATTTCGGATGTGCATTTAGGGAAAATCTCTCACTTCCGAAAGCACGGAATCGCTTTGCCAAAAGCTGCGTTCACGGGAAATTTCGATAAACTCAACGCTGTCGCGGATTACTTCCAAGCCGAGATCATCTGTTTTCTGGGCGATCTCTTCCACTCGAAACTAAACAAGGAATGGGACGTTTTCGCCGATTGGATCAATACCAGACCCGAAAATTTCTTATTGATAATCGGCAACCACGACATCCTAAAACCCGAAAAATACGAATCGGTCGGAATGGCGATCGCCTCGGAACTCAAAGTCGGAAACTTCCTGTTCACCCACGAACCCGAAGACCGAGACGGCTATTTCACGTTCTGCGGACACATTCATCCGGGAAT
>JBCNQO010000403.1:0-3070 GCA_039592825.1 Flavobacterium sp. | reverse complement strand
GATGTCATGATTGAAAATTTGGAAATCAAAAAAATATCAAAAGTTCCCATTCTGCAAAGCCCAATCCAAACATTTATTTAAATTTGTTGATGAGGCAAAACAGCCGAAAACCCTGTTTTTGAACGGCAAAAATAGGACTTTTTGAAACATGAAGAAGGTAAAATATTATTACGATTCCGAAAATCTGGCGTTTAGGAAAATCAAGGTCAAAAAGCGCACGAAGTTTGCGTATGCGGCTCTGTTTCTGGTCGCTTCGGCCTGTTTCGGAACGCTGGCTTTCATCGTGCTTCTGAACACGCCTTACTTCGAGACGCCCAAAGACCGACTGCTTTCGCGCGAGGTCGACAATTTCAAGATCCAATATTCGATTCTGAACAAGAAAATGGATCAGATAGACGAAGTTCTGGCGAGCATCGAAGAACGCGACAATAACATCTATCGCACCTATTTCAACACTTCGGCCATTCCAGACGAACAGCGAAAAGCCGGATTCGGTGGCGTAAACCGATACAAAGAGCTCGAAGGTTTCGACAATTCGGAACTCGTCGTAAATACATCGAAAAGAGTCGATATCATCTCGAAAGAACTCGCGATCCAATCGAAATCGCTCGACGAAATCCTGAAACTGGCCAAGGAAAAGAACAAACTATTGGCCGCGATTCCAGCGATACAACCTGTGAAAAACGAGAATTTGCGCGCTGTTGCGTCTGGTTTCGGATATAGGACGGATCCGTTTACGAAAGTCAGGAAATTCCACGCCGGAATGGACTTTTCATCCAAAACCGGAACACCGATCTACGCAACCGGCGACGGAATCGTGGAAAGAGCCGACAATACGGCATCGGGTTATGGCAACCACATCGTGATCCGTCACGGTTACGGCTACGAAACGCTTTACGGACATTTGAGCAAATACAACGTCAAAGCCGGAAAACGCGTCAAACGCGGTGATTTGATAGGATTTGTGGGAAGCACCGGACGTTCGGAAGCGCCGCATCTTCACTACGAAGTGCACAAAAACGGAGAAGTCGTGAATCCTCTCAATTTTTATTACGGAAACATTTCGGCCGCAGAATACGTTCAGATCGCGAAAGTGGCCAATCAGGAAAATCAATCGCTGGATTAAGTTCTGAATTTAGATGATAGATAACAGACTTTTTCTAGCACAAAATATTTAGACTTCGGACATCCGAATCAAGACAAAAAAACAATAAATGCACATAGAGCTTTCACCGGATAAAAGATATTACAGCATAGGCGAAGTCGCCAAGGCGTTCAACGTAAATGCTTCCTTGATCCGTTTTTGGGACAAGGAATTCGACGTTCTCAAACCCAAAAAGAATGCCAAGGGAAACCGACTTTTCACACCAGAAGACGTCAAAAACCTGCAACTCATTTACCATTTGGTAAAAGAGCGCGGTTTTACTTTAGATGGAGCCAAAACGCATCTGAAAGAAGGCCAGAAAAAGACGCTCGACAAATACGAGATCATATCCAAACTCGAAGCCATCAAAAAACAATTGACTGACATAAAGAACACTTTGTGATTGGGCACGCGTTTTGATAAATCACAAAATGCAATTACAACGGCAAACCCTGAACCCTTTGCCCTGAACCTTGCACCAAATAATAACCAATAACAATTAAAATCACACAAAATGAAAAGATTTCTTCCTTGGATTATCGTTGGCGGCCTTGTGCTGATCGGGATTTTCTATTACATCAACGTAAAAAACACGGCACTTGGCAAAGATCAGGCTGCGCAGAAAGAATGGGGAAATGTCGAAACGGCTTACCAACGTCGTAACGACCTTATCGGAAACCTTGTGAATACGGTAAAAGGCGCGGCCGACTTCGAGAAATCGACTTTGACTGCTGTTGTGGAAGCTCGTGCAAAGGCGACTTCGGTACAAATCGATCCGTCGAACATCACTCCAGAGCAATTCAACCAATTCCAGCAGGCGCAATCTGGCGTTTCTTCGGCATTGGGGCGTCTTTTGGTATCGGTTGAAAAATATCCAGACCTGAAAGCGAACCAGAACTTTTTGAAACTACAGGACGAATTGGCCAGCACAGAAAACCAGATTCTCACGGCTCGTACACGCTATAACGAAACGGTTCAGGATTTCAACACCTACATTTTGGGCACTCCAAGAAACCTTTTCCTTGGCAGCTACAAAGAGAAACCGTTCTTCAAATCTAGCGAAGGCGCCGACAAACCAGTAGAAGTCAAATTCTAATGACAGAAGTTCGCGATTTGCTTAGTCCAGACGACGAGAAAGCCGTAATCGAGGCGATCAAGTTGGCCGAAAAGGAAACTTCGGGCGAGATTCGCGTGCACATAGAAAAGCACACGAACGCCGATCATTTCAAGCGCGCCACCGAAGTTTTCCACGAATTGGGAATGGACGCGACAGCCTTGAGAAACGGCGTGTTGATCTACATCGCGGCAGACGACAGACAATTTGTCATTTTGGGCGATTCGGGAATCGATGCGGCCGTAGAAAACGACTTTTGGGATTGCACCAAAGACGTCATGCAAAGCCATTTCAAGAACGGCGATTTCAAGCAAGGCCTTGTAGAAGGCATTTCTCGCGCAGGCGAACGATTACAGCAGTTTTTCCCTTGGGAAGAAGGCGACACCAACGAATTGTCGAACGAAATTTCAAGAAGCTGATGACGAGATTGCTCCAAAAGGCAGTTTTGCCTTTGCTTTTATTATTGACGACCATCGGTTTTGCCCAATTCGACATTCCGAAAAAGCCAGATTTCCAGACGAGCGTATACGATTACGCCAATTTGTTGAGCGCATCCGAAAAGACGCAACTCGAACAAAAGTTGGTTCGTTATTCGGATTCGACTACGACTCAGATTGTCGTGGTCACGGTTCCGACGATAAACGGCGAAGACATTGGCATTCTGGCTCCGAAATGGGGACACGAATGGGGCGTTGGCCAAGCTAAAGAAGACAATGGCGTTTTCATTTTGCTGGCAGCCAAGGAACGCAGAATCTGGATCGCTCCGGGTTATGGCGTAGAAGACCGACTGACGGCTGGAATCACGGGCGAAC
>JBCNQO010000402.1:0-3085 GCA_039592825.1 Flavobacterium sp. | reverse complement strand
GTCGCAGTTCATCGCTTTTGTGGGCAATGTCGTCATGGCTTTTCCGGTTTCTCTTTTCGGGATTTGGGTCATCGACTATTGTTTCGACTACAATATCGCGAGGTTCAAATGGCCGACGTTGCTTTTTGACATTAGTCCGGTGCATTCTCCGGCGATTTTCCATGCGGCTATTGCGGGCGTTTTCCTTTTTCTGTCCGGAATCATTTCGGGAAGTGTGGCCAATCGCGACAAGCACAACAAGATCTACTATCGCATTCAGGAACATCCTTTGCTCAAGAATTTTTTCGGACGCGAAAAGACCCAAAAAATTGCCGATTGGTACGAGAAACGCTGGGCTGGCATCATCTCGAATTTCTGGTTTGGGGTTTTTATGGGATCGACGGCCTCGATTGGGATTTTCTTAGGATTGAATCTTGACATCAGACACATTACCTTTGCCAGCGGAAATCTGGCTCTTGGTTTGTATGGCGCGCGATTCACCATTGGCAGTTCGCTTTTGGTTTGGTGCTTGGTCGGAATCGTAGTTATCGGATTGGTGAACTTTTTGATGAGTTTCACGCTTTCTGTGACCTTGGCGCTGCGTTCGCGAAATATCTCGTTTCTCGATTTGAGGTTCGTGGCTTTCGCGATTTTTAGGCATTTTCTGAGCAAACCTTTGAGCTTCTTTTTTCCGACAGAAAAACGACAAACCGCCGTCGGCATTCCGGCGCACGACTAGAAAATGGAACCGATTCCCGTTGCCAACCGAAAGATCATACACGTCGACATGGACGCGTTCTATGCGTCGGTGGAGCAATTGGACAATCCGGAATTGAGGGGAAAACCCATTGCCGTTGGCGGGAGCGAAAGGCGAGGCGTGGTTTCGGCCGCGAGTTACGAAGCCCGGAAATTTGGCGTGCGAAGTGCTTTGAGTGGCGTTCTGGCCAAGCGATATTGTCCGGATATAATCTTTGTTCGCCCTAGATTCGATCGGTACAAGGAAATTTCCCAACGCATCCGCAAGATCTTTCACGAATACACAGACTTGGTCGAACCTCTATCGCTCGACGAGGCGTATCTCGATGTTACTGTGAACAAAAAAGGAAACCCGAGCGCGACACTTTTGGCTCAGGAAATCCGGCAGCGCATTTTTGAGGAAACCGGACTTACGGCTTCGGCTGGAATCTCGATCAATAAGTTCGTGGCCAAAGTCGCATCGGACTACAACAAACCGAATGGCCAGAAAACCGTAAATCCTGACGAAATTCTGGACTTTCTCGAGAATCTGCCAATCAAGAAATTCCATGGAATCGGCAAAGTCACGGCCGAGAAAATGTATCAATTGGGCATTTTTACGGGAAAAGATCTCAAGGCGAAAGATCTGGATTTTTTGGTGAACCATTTCGGAAAGTCTGGCGGTTATTACTACCATATCGTTCGCGGCATCCACAACAGTGAAGTCAAAAGCGAGCGCGTGGCCAAATCTGTCGCGACCGAACACACTTTTAGCGAAAATCTGACGAGCGAGATCTTTATGGCCGAAAAGCTCGAAATGATTGCAGGCGAACTCGAACGCAGGCTGAAACGCTACGGAATCGCCGGGAAAACCGTCACGCTCAAGATCAAATACAGCGATTTTACGCTCCAGACGCGCAGCAAGACATTGCCTTACTTCATTTCGGACAAATCGCTGCTCTACGACGCGGCGAAAGAGCTTTTGTATCAGGAAAAGCCCAAGGATTCGGTGCGTTTGCTTGGCATTTCATTGAACAACCTCAATACCGAAGAAAAGAAAACGGTGGCTGTTCAGCTCAAGTTCGACTTTTAAAGTGTTGTTAATGTGAAGTTTGCTGATTCGTAATTTTCCTACATTCGGAATTCACAAACACTTATTGTCATGAAAAAGCTATTTACTTTGGCGCTGGTCGCGATCGGGATTTCGGCCACAGCGCAGGAATGTCCCAAACGAATTCTATGTGGCGAACCCGATTCTTTCCAGAGTTCAGACAGCATGAGTTATGATCCCGAAACGAAAGTCATGGTCATGAAAAAGGTCGATTTCTCGAACGACAAGATCACGATCTGTCAGGCAGAAACGATCACTTACGACACGGTTTCCAAAGAAATGATTGTCGAGAACGCCGAAAAGCTTGAGTTTTTTGGGACAATTTCCGTACAAGATCCGAAAGCCATCAATAACAAGAAATTGAATTTGAGGTATAAGATTGGGGACGAAATCGCTTATTTGCAGTAATCAAAAAGCCGTCGGTTAGGACGGCTTTTGTGTTTTGTAAAAGTTCTGAATTAGCTTCTTCTGCTCATCAAAATGCGAAGAATGTACCAGAACAATAGCATTACAGACGAGAAAAGTTGCAAAGCCGCGCCAACGTATTGTTGTGTTCCGTAGTTGTTTTTGATTTGATCGGTTTGGTAAAGGATGCTCGCGCAGGCCAACACCACCATTCCTACAGAAAACCAGAGTCCGAGATTGAATCCGAAAAGCATTCCTGCGAGAATTGCTCCCAAAGCGACGGTTCCGCCTACCATGATTGCAGTTCTAAGGAATGAGAAATCCGTTCTTGTCGTGAAAACAACTAACGTAAGTCCGGAGAACATGAAAAGCGTGATCGTTGCCGCTTGCATGATGATTTCGCTTCCGCCTTCCATAAGTGATGCGATAGTGAGCATCGGAAGGAAAATAATGGCTTCTAGAATTACGTAAAAGCCAAGTCCTACGTATTGTTTTTCTCTGGAAAGATCGAACGCCAATTTTTCGGCTACGAAAGATCCCAACCAGAAAAGTCCGATAAGGAATAGCCAGATGAATTTTCCGCCTAACATCCAGGCAACGACTTCTACCGGAACTGTGGCGAGCAAGATGCTTTCCAATCCCATAAAAGCCAAAATCGCCAATGCGACGTGCAAGTAGGTTTTTTTGTAGAACTGCGCCTTTTCGAAATCTGTGGCGTATGATACGATAATGTTGTTTTCCATAATGCTTGTTTTTTGTGCCGATAAAAATAATCGAATTTCCCTAAAATCAAAAAGCCACCTCAATGTGAAGTGGCTTTTTTATGAACAGAACTTGAAATTACTCGATTTCGGA
>JBCNQO010000401.1:0-3092 GCA_039592825.1 Flavobacterium sp. | reverse complement strand
CGTAGAAAGATCATTTTCGGAAGCATCGGAATTTTGTTGCTTTTCCTTTCATTTCCGATCGTTTTCGTGGCCAGGACGGCTTTTTCCGAAGACAATATCGAAGAAAATATTCCGAAAGGTTATTCCAATGACGCGAGCGAATTGAGTTTGACCAAAGTCGATTCGATCGTAGATGTGGCAAAATCGCCTGACAGTATTGTCTTGCAACTACAGTCGCTCCTCGCCTACGCCAAGCAAAACCACAAAGCCGTTTCTATCGCCGGCGCTCGTCATTCCATGGGCGGACACACAATGTTTCCCGACGGAATCGTGGTGAATATGCGGCCTTACAACCAAATGTCGTTCGACGCCAAAACCGACATTCTTACCATCGGATCGGGCGCGCTTTGGGAAGACGCGATCAATTATCTGGATAAATTCAACAAATCTGTGGCCGTGATGCAGGCTTTCAGCTCGTTCTCGATTGGCGGATCGCTTTCGGTGAACGGTCACGGCTGGCAAAAAGATTCGCCACCAATTTCCTCTAGTGTGGTTTCTTTTACGTTGATGACTTCCAACGGAAAAATCGTCAATTGCAGTCGCGAAGAAAACGCCGAACTTTTTCATTTGACCCTTGGCGGTTACGGACTTTTCGGCATCATTCTCGACGTGAAACTCAAAGTCGTGAACAACGAGAATATGAGTTTTACGCGCTACCGGATTGCGTCCAAAGACTATCTGACGACCTTCAAAAAGTTCGCTTCCGCGGATGCGTCGGTGAAACTCGTCTTTGGCCGACTCAATATTTCCGACAAACAATTCCTCGAGAACGCCACGCTAAATGTCTTCCGCTCGACGGGAAAACCGCTGGTCAGAAATCCGAAAAACAGTTCGGCCAAAACGACAGAAGTAAAAAGATTGGTTTTTCGAAGTTCGGTCAATAGCGAATATGGGAAAAGGCTGCGTTGGGATTTGGAAACGCATTTGGGCGAATTTACGTCGGACGCGAACATTTCGAGAAACGAGATTCTGAACGACAATGTGAACCTCATCGAAAACAAAGATTCCGGCTCGACCGATATTTTGCAGGAATATTTCATCCCCGAAAGGAATTTCGACCAATACATTCGGGAATTGAAGTCGGTTTTGCCCGATTCGGACATCGACTTGCTCAACATCACGATCCGGAATGTGTACAAAGACAACGACAGTTATCTCAATTACGCACGCGAAAATGTGTTTGGATTCGTGTTTCTGTTCAATCAAAAGAAAACCGACGATCAGGAAATCGCGATGCGGAAACTCACGCAAAAACTCGTGAAACTTGCCATTTCGAACGACGGAACTTACTATTTACCGTATCGACTTCACATCGACAAAAAAACCTTCAGAACCGTTTACCCGCAAGCCGACGCGTTTTTTGCGCTCAAACGGAAATACGACCCTGAAGGCGTTTTTGACAATAAGTTCTATTCACATTACCGTTAAAGGTAAGTCACGCGGCCAGCTTTGGGGCATCAGGCTTTGCCTTTAGAAAATCATTCCAGAATTCGACCAAGCCGAACAGGAAAGTGCGGCTCTGGCAATTCGGGTTTTCTACCACGCGATCTAAGTGCTTGAGCAAATGGCTATTAAAAATATCGACCAAGTGCAAGTGTTCCGATTCGGAATCGACGATCTGCTTGATCTCATTGGCAAATTTCGTCCTTTGTTCAACACGTTCCGAAATCATTAAATTCAGCGTCATTGCAGTGATGTGCATACATTTGTGTTTTTGTTCACCACAAAATTACGTCGGTCTCAACTGTAACATTTTACAGATTAGATTGACCTTGTTATACAATCTCACTATTCGGTACGTTCCTAAACCTTACCTTTGCCAAAATCTTTCTCCATGCAAGTCATTGCACATCGCGGCGCCAAAGGTTATGTATCCGAAAACACGATTGCGGCTTTTGAAAAAGCGCTTGAAATGAATGCAGATGGCATTGAACTCGATGTTTTTTTGTCTGCCGACGGACACGCGATTGTCTTTCACGACGAAACTTTAGACCGATTGACGGGCGTTTCGGGCAAGATTCAGGATTTGACTTTGGATGAGATCAAAACTCTGAAAGTCGATTTGAAACACGACATTCCGACGCTTTCCGAAGTTTTCGACTTTGTCGACAAGCGCTGTTTGATCAACATCGAAATCAAAGCCGAAGCCGCGACCAATGACGTTTGCGACCTCATCGAAAAATATGTGTCCGACAAAAATTGGCAGCATGAACACTTTCTGGTTTCGTCTTTCGATTGGCCTTGCTTGCAACAGATCAGGCATTCGCACCCGAAAATTCCGCTTGGCGTTCTCACCGAGACCGACATTGACCTCGCGATAGGTTTTGCCAAATCGATAGGCGCCGAGACTTTTCACCCGTATTTCCATTTGCTCGACGAAACTTCCGTAGCGAAAATCAAAGCCGAAAATCTCAAGCTTTACGTTTGGACGGTGAACGAGCCCGAAGACATCACAAGAATCGAAAACCTCAACATAGACGGCATCATAACCGATTTTCCAGACCGCGCATGAAAACCTACGACATACTCATTATTGGCGGTGGCGCTGCCGGATTTTTTACGGCGATAAATGTGGCCGAGGCGAATCCGAAGTTGAAAATCGCGATCCTGGAAAGAGGAAAAGAAGTGCTTACCAAAGTGCGCATTTCGGGCGGCGGACGCTGTAATGTGACGCACGCTTGCTTTGATCCGAACGAGCTTGTGACTTTTTACCCAAGAGGCGAAAAAGAACTTCGCGGGCCATTTCACACTTTTGCGTCGGGCGACACGATCGAGTGGTTCGAAAAACACGGCGTTACGCTGAAAATCGAGGAAGACGGCCGAATGTTCCCTGTATCGGATTCGTCCCAAACCATCATCGATTGCTTTATGGGAGCGGCCAAAAAGTGCAAGATCGATGTGCTCACGGGCCAAAGCGTGCAATCTGTTTTTCAGGGCGAGAATTATTGGAAAGTTGATACGCAACACGAGCAGTTTTCGTGCACCAAACTGGTTTTTGCCACCGGAAGTAATCCGAAAATGTGGGAAATGCTCGAAAATCTGGTTCATAAAAT
>JBCNQO010000400.1:0-3093 GCA_039592825.1 Flavobacterium sp. | reverse complement strand
CGCCCAACTCGTGAAATGCTTTTTCTATCGGGCGAAATTTCTGCAAACGCTCGATGCCAAACACAAATTGATCACGCTGGAAAAATTGCGGAACCTGACGCATTCCGGATCGGGAGACGTTCGCGCGATCTATTGCGTCATTTACGCAAAATGCCTCAAAAGCTATCTAACGGAAAATTATTACAGGCTCAACACTACTTCTGTAGTAAACGATTCTTTGCCAACCGATATGGCTTTGTGGTCTAGGAAGCATTTCGACGGCGAGATTGCCAACGCTTACGAATCATCGATGCAAAACCGGAAGTTGCTCAAAACGACCAAACTTTCGAAGTATGAAGCGATTTTCGACTACGTGTTTGCCGACAAGTTCAAAAACCAGACTCTGTTCGACTGGATCGTGTCCGAAAACATAACATTCAGACAGTCCGATAGCCATTTCACTTACTTTAGGGAATATCGCACGAGCGAGACTTTGCCTTATCTGGCTGCGGATTCCAGAAAATTCGCATCAGCCAATTTTGATACCGTGGCCCGAAAACACGACAAGGAAATCCTGAAACTGTTGCAGGAACGCGAAGAAAGCCAACCGACGATTGCCAATCGCCTTTACCGCTTACAGTTTTTCTTTGGGAATTCTTCATCGAGTTACGTCCGCGAACTTCTCAAAATCCGCAAGGAAACCACAGACGCCATAGAGATGAACGACATTCGGCTGGCATTGGCCGAAACTTACAATTCCATGGCGTCAAAAACCGACCTCGAGTACAAAACAATGGCGTTGTCGCTTACAGACAGCATCATTTCGACTCAAATCCGATCGAACGCTTATCTGAATGCCGTAAAACTGAAAGATCAGATTTTGGCCAAATCGCTCGAGGTTTCACTCATGCGTTTTCGGTTTCCGGGTGAGAATAATCGCGCGCGGATAAGCGTCAAAAACATAGACAGCCTCACGGTGAATTGCTATAAAATGGATGCGTCTATCCAATACTTGAGCGAATACGCAGATCGCAACGAAAAACTGTGGCGCCTTTACGACCGCACGCCCATATCGAGCACGAAAATCGGCTTGAAAATGCCAAGCCCTTATTTCGAGTACAGTACCGAGACACTTCTTCCCGAACTTCCTATAGGCACTTACATACTCGAATTTACCGCTCCGGATCGCGATTCTGAAACAATGCTTCGGGACGCCCAAATTGTCGTGGTGACCAATCTGGCTTATATAACTACCGAAAGACGCGATACAAACGAGATTGCCGTATTCTCGCGAGACAAAGGCAAACCGATCAAAGACGCCAGCATCTCCTTGCGCCGAAGCCTCAAGGATTCCGTGGTGACGCAAAAAGGCCAATTCAAGATTCCAAGAACGCATGAAAACAGTGTTGTACTGACTGGCTGGATTGCCAAAGACGCCGATTCGCTTTCTATTTCACAGCATTATTATCCGTCGTATGATCGAGTGCCGAAAGCGCAAGCCAGCGTGACTTTCCTGCTCGACCGCGCCATTTACAGGCCTGGACAAAAAGTCTATTTCAAAGGAATCCTTATGTATCGCGACAGTATTTCCCAGGGTGCGATGCCAAACGCCAGATTGTCTGTTACAGCCTATGACGTAAACCGACAAAGCATTTTTACCAAAGAAGTTCTTTCGAATGAGTTCGGATCTTTTTCGGGCGAATTCGAACTTCCTACGAACGTACTCACGGGTAATTTCTCGATCTCGGTTTCTGAAGTGACCGATTTCGTTTCGAACGGAAAAGCGTTCTGGGACGATTACGACCTGAGCGGAAGCCTTTCGTTCAAGGTGGAAGAATACAAGCGTCCTAGGTTCGAGGTCGAGTTGGCGAAACCCAAAAAGCGTTACGTGATCGGGCAAACGGTTTTGGTTGACGGAAAGGCGAAATCGCTGTCTGGGAGTGATGTGTCGGGCGCGAAAGTCAACTACAAGGTTACACTTTTATCGGTTGATTCGTACGATAGAAATTACGATTCCGAAAACGAAAATGAAACCATTGCAGAAGATAGTCTCGTGACCGACGAAAAAGGGAATTTCGAGATTCGGTTCGCAGCCGATGCGCTCGAGGACGAAGACGAAGAAGATCGGGCGGAACTTCCTGTTTACAGGTATAAAATCGAGGTGAGTGTTACCGACTTGAACGGCGAAACCCGCGAGACGTCGACCGAAGCTAAAGTGGGCTACCATTTGCTAAAGCTCGATTTTACCGATTATTGGATGACGCTCACCAAATCCAAAAACAACAAAATCGCTATTCGCACCACAGACCTGAACGACGAACATCTCGATGCGAAAGGCAAAATCGAATTCAGTCTTGTAAGGTGGCCAAAGCGGAATTTCAGGGATCGCGTCTTTTCTTTGCCCGAACTCAGGGCATTTTCGGCAGCCGAATTCGCGAAATTGTTCCCGAACGAAGTAGACGAATCTTCTCTCGATGTGGGCGCAGACACTTTGGTCGTGAAAACCATCGCCGTCGATTCCAAATCGGGCGACAACGTTTGGGCCGACCTTTCGGACATGAAACCGGCGTTCTACAAAATGGTATTTACCTGCAAGGACGAATCCGGACACGACATCAAAATCGAAAAAGAAGTAGAAATCACCGATCCGGAAGCAAAAATCGACTTTGGGAAATTGTTTACTGTGAAGCAACTCAACGATTCGCCCCAAAAAGACGGTTACGCGAAACTACTCGTGACTTCGTTTGTTCCCGATTTGACCCTTCGCGTAGAAGCCAACGATTCCAGAAAGGCGATCTACAAAGACGAGATCGTGCTCAAGAATCACGAGGCGATCATAAAAATCCCTTTCTCCGAAAAGAATAGATCGGGTGTGAATGTACTTTTCGACTCGTATTACGATCATACGCTCCAAACTTACACACACGAAATCGATAGGCCGTTCGTGCCTCAAAGACTCGAATTGGAGACGACTTCGTTCCGGAACCTGATCGAGCCCGGAAGTTCGCAAAATTGGTCGTTCAAACTAAAACCGATAAACTCCGATCTGGAGTCGGAAATCCTGGCCTCGATGTATGACAGTTCGCTCGATGCATTGGCCAAACAGGATTGGCA
>JBCNQO010000040.1:0-8122 GCA_039592825.1 Flavobacterium sp. | reverse complement strand
GTCTGTATCTTTACCCCCAAATTTGAAAGTAAGACCAGCGAAGTGCTGCATGTGTGAAGGGAAAACAGCTCTGTCGTCTTCGAAAGAGTGCTTGTAAGTAGATTGGAAAGTCAAACCAACTTGCTCAACGATCCAGAAAGTAACTCCCAAACCTCCGTTTACAGTTCCTTTGTTCTCGTCTCCGAACCAAGTGTAACCTCCACCAACGTGAGCGAATGGATCGAACCATTTAGTTCCGATCAATTGACCCAAACGGTAAGACAACTGACCGTCAACAGCGTAATATTTAAGATCTCCAGGGTTAGAAACCTCGTAGTCGTTTGTCAAAGACGGACCTTGGCCACGCTTGTTAACGAACTTGTCAATTTTGTTAAGGGATCCTGTTACACCGAAAGTGAAACCAGAACCTAGGTGTCTTGTTACGTTAAGGTAAGATACAGATGGAATGATGTTCCAGTTGTCTTTTACGTTAAAGTACTCTGAAAACTGGTCCTCCAATTTGGACGCAGCACTGAAACGCGTATCAACCGCGTTAGCTCCGAACGATACTGCCCACGGGTTGTCGCTGTCCTGAGCGTTCGCGCCCAATCCTAGCAACAAAGCGGCCGAGGCAAGAACTTTGTTAAGATGTTTCATACTAGATTTCATTTTTAGTTACAAAAGTTATTAGAACAAATGTAATTCGTCTTTTTTTAACCGCAAAGACAAATGTTAAAAAAATAACATAACGTTAAGATTCCTCAGCCTATGACATTTAACGTTTTACCAACTTCTGTAAAGGCAGCAATGGCGCGGTCTAGATGCTCTTTTTCGTGAGCGGCCGAAAGCTGTACACGGATGCGCGCTTTGCCTTTCGGAACTACCGGAAAGAAGAATCCGATCACGTAAATTCCCTTTTTCAAAAGTTCGTCGGCCATAACCTGAGACAACTTTGCGTCATACAGCATTACTGGAACGATTGCCGAGTCGCCGTCAATGATATCAAAACCTGCCGCTTTCATGCCCGCCTTGAAATAGTTGGTATTCCACTCGAGTTTGTCGCGAAGCGAAGTGTCTTTTTTGAGCAATTCAAAAACCTTGATCGAAGCACCAACAATCGCCGGAGCGAGCGAGTTCGAGAATAAATAAGGTCTTGAGCGCTGACGCAAAAGCTCGATGATTTCCTTCTTGCCCGTCGTGTAGCCGCCCATCGCGCCACCAAGCGCTTTACCCAAAGTTCCGGTAATGATGTCTACTCTTCCCAGAACGCCTTTCGCTTCTGGCGTGCCTTTTCCGGTTGCGCCAATGAATCCTGCCGCGTGACATTCGTCAATCATGACCATGGCGTCGTATTTGTCGGCCAGATCGCAGATTTTGTCCAACGGAGCAACGAGTCCGTCCATAGAGAAAACGCCGTCGGTCACGATCAGTTTGAATCGCGCGCCTGCTTCGTTCGCCTTGATGAGTTGTTGCTCAAGGTCGGCCATGTCGCTGTTCTCGTAACGGAAACGCATTGCCTTGCAAAGTCTCACGCCATCAATGATCGACGCATGGTTCAAACTGTCCGAAATGATCGCATCCTGTTCGCCCAAAAGCGGTTCAAAAACGCCACCGTTCGCATCAAAAGCCGCCGCATAAAGAATCGTGTCTTCGGTTCCGTAAAAATCGGCGATCGTGGCTTCGAGTTTTTTGTGGATGTCCTGAGTTCCGCAAATGAAACGCACAGACGACATTCCGAAACCGTGCGTATCCAAAGCATCTTTCGCGGCCTGGATAACTTCCGGATGCGAGGACAATCCCAAATAGTTGTTCGCGCAAAAATTCAGCACTTTTTCGCCCGTAGAAATCGTGATTTCGGCGTCTTGAGGCGAGGTGATGATGCGTTCTTTCTTGAACAGTCCGTTCTCTTCGATAGACTGCAATTCGTTTTGTAGGTGTTCTTTTATTTTGCCGTACATAGTCAAGTTGTTTGTCTTACAAATGTATCACATTTAAATCGTCGCCTGTGTAGACCAAAGCCTTTTTGGAGACCTTGAAACCCATAGATTCCAAAGCTTGCGAGTACATTTCTATTTGTTGGATGTATTTCGGATTATGGCTTCCAGTCTTATAATCAAGTAAATAAACCTCGTTGTTTCGCGCAATCACGATTCTGTCTGGTTTTATCAATCCGGATTCTTTTCGGATGATCGCCTGTTCGTTCAAAACCTGGTTTTCGTCAGAAAAATAGTCGCTCAATTCGCCATGTCCGACAATTCTCGTTAAGGTTTGTTCAACTTCTGGTCGCTGCAATTCAGTGATTAGACCATTTTCGATCGCTTTGACAATTGCGAGTTCCAGATCGTGTTTCGACTTTACCATAGATAAAATCTCGTGGATCGTATTCCCGTACTCGATCGCCTGAAGCTGTTTTGAACCCCACATAAGCGACTCGCGCTGTGCAATCTTTATACGAGAATTCTCGAGCGGACTTTCTACCGGACGAATGAATTCGGGCGTTGGCGGAAGCGGTTTATCTTTCGAAATCTTCTCGTCGCTGCCAAATTCGTACTGAAACTTATTCGCGTCAAAAACGCCTTTGTTCAAAAGGAAATCGACGAAAAACGTAGACATATTGTTGCGTTTGGGCTCTCCGTTTTTATCGAGATTCATGCCCGAAATCACGTAAAGCTGTTCTTCGGCACGCGTCAAGGCAACATACAAAACATTGATGTTGTCGAGCAATTCTTCTTGCTTTTTCTGTTGGAACAAACTCGCCGCGCCTTCTCCAAAACCTTCGACCGAATTGTTCATGTCGACGAGAATTTTGGGCAAATCGCCAATCGATTCATCGCCCGGAATCCACATTTTCTCTCGCGGTTTCCTGTTGTAATCTTCTTCGGCAAACGGCATGATCACGACGGGAAATTCCAAACCTTTCGACTTGTGTATCGTCATGATCTTCACGGCATCTTTTCCATCGGGCGACGGAATGCTGAACTTGTCCGAATTCGCGTCCCAAAACGTTAAAAAGTCGGCGATTCCGGCTTGACTTCTCACGTCTCTTTCCAAAACGATGTCGAGGAAATATTGCACGTAAGCGTTATAATTCGGAATGAATTTCGAGGCCATGACCTCAACGGCTTCATAAAGCGATTTCTTGCGGATGTCCGAAAAAGACAATTTGAAGTCGAATTTTGCGAGCCAATCGGCGAAAGCCCTTTCATCGAAATGCGACATTCCTTGCGCAATGAAATCGTGAAGCGGCAATTCGCTTTGGAGTTTGTCTCCGATGTATTGCAGGAAAAAAGCCTTCGCCTCGGCATCGTTCGCGTTTTTGAGATAGCGCAAAACATTGATCAGGAAACGAACTTCTGTCGCGGTCGCAATCTGGAGCGTTTCAGACGAAAGCAACGGAATCTCGTTTTCGGTAACATAATTCGCGACCAGAATTCCCTTCGAGCGTTTTCGCGTCAAAATCGTGATGTCGCTGTAGCGGAAACCGTTCGCAAGCACTTTTTTTATCGTCGACAAAGTGGCGCGCAAATGCAACATATCGTTCTCTGGCGTTTCTTCTTCGTCTGATTCCGATGGCGCCACGAATTGAATGTTCACGTAACCGCCGGTTTTCGAAGTCACGTCCTGCCGGCTTTGGTTTTCGTACAATTCTTTGTAGTCGGCGTGGTCGAAATTCTCCGAAATCATCCGGAAAAAATCGTTGTTGAAATGTATGATTTCCGAATAACTGCGCCAGTTCGTACCCAATTTGAACAATTCCCACGGAACGTTCGTGAACGGCGTTTTTCCTTTCCCGAGGTCGATGAACTGTTCGGCTTTTCCGCCGCGCCAACGATAGATAGACTGTTTCGGATCGCCCACGATCATCAACGTCCCGATTTGTCCCAATTCGTCCTGACCCGAAACCGCATTCCCGATAAGCGGCACGAGATTTTGCCATTGCATTTCGCTCGTGTCCTGGAACTCATCGATAAAATAATTGCGGTAACGTTCGCCCAATCTCTCATAAATGAAAGGCGCTGGTTGATTTTGGATTTCCTTGTGGATGATGGCGTTGAATTCGGAAATCGAAAGCACGTTCTGTTCCTTTTGGATGCGCTCGAGTTCGTTGTTGACCGTATTCAAAAGCGACAATGGCGTGATGTTCTTCAAGAAAGCCACGTACATATTGCGTTTGCCGAAATTCGCATAGATTTTGGCCAAGTCTGACAAAACGCCCGGAAGCAGACTTTCTATCGTTGCCCGATCTTTCGAAGTTTTGTTGATCGCGACATCTTCGGTTTCGTAGAAATGCTTGTTCGCGGGTTTGTACGCGCCTTGTTGAATCGATTTTAAGTGATTCGGAAATGTGCCTCTCGAGAACGAGGCCAGATCGACGCCATTGGTTTCGAGCAATTCGAGTGCGGTTTGCGCCAGCATTTTGTTTTCAGATTCCAGTTCGTCGGCGAGTTTGCCCAACTTTTCCTTGAGCATCAAAAATTCGGGAATCGACTTTTGGCTCAAATGCGAGATTTCCGACCGATGATTTTCGTTCAACGCCAATCTTCCCGTGTCCATGATCTCGCGCGAAATGTCCCAGGATTTGTCGTCGTCTGTCTTTTCCATCGCGAAATCGACGAGCAGTTTGGTGAGCGTTTCGTCTTCTCCGGCCTGTGCAATCAAAGCGTCGACGGCTTCCCGCAAAAGATTTTCTGTGTCGAGCGAGACTTCGAACGTCATGGGAAGATTCAGGTCGCGCGCAAAAGTCCTGATAACTCTGTGCGTGAATTTGTCGATAGTCGAGATATCGAAAGCCGCATAATTGTGGATGATGTGCCGAATGATGCGTTTGGCTTTTTGTCGGATTTCGGGCAACGACAACCCGATTTCTACCGACAGATCACGCATGAGATTCTCGCCTTTCTCTGAAGTTTCATCTGACGCAAAATCGGACAAACTCGAAACGATGCGGCTTTTCATCTCGTGCACGGCTTTGTTGGTGAACGTGATGGCCAGAATGTTGCGGTAAGCGTCGTTTTTGGGCGAGCGCAATATGATCTTGAGATATTCTTTTACCAGCGTATACGTTTTGCCCGAACCGGCCGAGGCGTCGTAGATGGAAAAGGAAATGGGTTCGGACATTATGTTGTTTGTTATTTCTGTTGCTTTTATTTTGGAACCGATCTGCCACTGTTTTCTGCTACTGCCACTAAACTAGCCCGGATACAAGCGGCTAGCCTTTCGCGAAAAAACGCGCTTTTTGCCCCGCGATACAGAGCGACCAAAGGAAGCTCCTGGAGCGCGGCTGGCAAAATCGCGTTTTTTGCGAAAGCTAATAGCGGGTAGCCGGATTCAGCTCCTGAAAACAGCACTAATCTGAAAAACAGCTGTCGGCTTTTACGAAAATTATAACTCGCGCGGGGTTTCAATTACAAAGTTAAATCTATAAATTTGAATTGACTTTTTATAAACCACTTAACAAATAGAAATTATGGCATTCGAATTACCAAAATTGCCGTATGCCTATGATGCGCTTGAGCCTCACATTGACGCGCGCACCATGGAAATTCACCATACGAAGCACCACCAGGCTTACACGACGAACTTGAACGCGGCCATCCAGGGAACAGATATGGAAGGCAAAACCATAGAAAACATCCTGATTAACCTGGACAAGAAGAATGCGGCGGTTCGCAACAACGGCGGCGGTTTCTACAATCACAATTTGTTCTGGGCGATCATGAGCCCGAACGGCGGCGGAAAACCAACCGGCGAGCTTGCGGCGGCAATCGACAAAGATTTTGGATCGTTCGACGAATTCAAAGCGAAATTCGCCAAAGCCGGAGCGACGCAATTCGGTTCGGGTTGGGCTTGGCTTTGTGTGCAACCGGGCGGAAAACTCGACGTATGCGGAACGCCAAATCAGGACAATCCTCTAATGCCAGAAGTTGGCTGCGGCGGAACACCGATCTTGGGAATGGACGTTTGGGAACACGCTTACTATTTGAACTACCAAAACCGTCGTCCTGATTACATCGAAGCTTTCTTTAACGTGATCAACTGGACAGAAGTTTCAAGACGTTACGCAACCGAGAAATCGAACGACAAGCCTTGAGCTTTATATCGCTGAAATGAAAAACGGCCGGAGTGAATCACTTCGGCCGTTTTTTTAATTACTATCTATCAATTGTAACTTTTCTAAAATAAAAAAGGTGAAATTGCTTTCACCCTTTTTGCCCCAAATCTACCATAAACTTAACCTACTAATGCTATGGTGATTCAAATGTATACGGTCGATTATCTGCTATCAAATAAATTAGTTGAAATACAATAATAATCGATGAAGTGCATGTTTTACATCGATTTAGTACGCTCTGGCGTCTTTTCCTTCGTAAAAATTCATAAACGCTCTGTTAACCACGCGGTTACCGCCAGGCGTTGGATAATCTCCTGTGAAATACCAGTCGCCCAAATTCTTCGGACAAGCTTTGTGAAGATTCTCAACCGTCTGGAAGATGATTTTCACTTCGGCTTTGATGCCTTCCGAATGCAACATTTCGGCAATCTTGTCTGATATTTCCTGATCTGAGAACGGTTTGTAGATATCGACCACATGATTCACGACTTCGTGATCCGGAAGATTTTCCTGAGCCTTGCATCGCTTGTAAACGTCTTCGACAATGCCGTAAAGATTGCGTTCTTTGAGCAATTCGAGCGCGGCTTTAAACGCCACCAAACCTTCTAATTTCGCCATATCTATACCGTAACAATCAGGGTAACGGATTTGAGGTGCCGAAGACACGATGACGATTTTCTTCGGTTTGAGGCGATCCATCATCTTTATGATACTCATTTTCAACGTCGTACCACGGACAATCGAGTCATCGATGATCACAAGGTTGTCGGTTGGTTTCACGACGCCGTAAGTCACATCGTAAACATGCGCCACAAGATCGTCGCGGCTGCTGTCTTCTGTGATGAACGTGCGCAGTTTGGCGTCTTTGATCGCGATTTTCTCCATCCGGATCTTCACCGACAGCAATTCGGCCAGAGATTCTTCGGTAAGTGTATGGCGATGATCCAGAATGTGCTGGTTCTTGCGTTTGTTGAGGAAATCTCTCGCGGCTTCGGTCAAACCGAAAAACGACGTTTCGGCCGTATTCGGGATATAACTGAAAACCGTGTTGTCTGTGTCTTTGTCTATGGCGTCCAAAACTTGTGGCAAAACCAAACGCCCGAGTTCCTTTCTTTCCTGGTAGATTTCCACATCGGAACCTCTAGAGAAATAAATGCGCTCGAACGAACAGGCTTTGTAAGGAAGTCGTGGCAAAATCTCGGTCTCGGAAACCGATCCGTCTTTTTTCACGATAAGTGCGCTTCCCGGCGTAAGTTCTTTCACGTCTTCGGCTTCCACGTTGAAAACCGTCTGGATAACCGGTCTTTCTGATGCCACGACCACAATTTCGTCGTCTTCGTAGAAAAACGCAGGGCGAATTCCGGCAGGATCGCGGAACACGAAAGCGTCGCCATGACCGAACAATCCGGCCATTGCGTAACCGCCGTCCCATCCTTTCGAGGCGCGTTTCAGGATTCTGGCCACGTCCAATCTTTCTGCGATTACGGGAGAAGCTTCTCTTTTCGACAAACCTTCTTCTTTGCATTCCTGATAAAGATCGGTGACTTCATCATCTAAAAAGTGTCCGATCTTTTCCATAACCGTAACCGTGTCGGCCATTTCTTTCGGATGCTGTCCGAGCTCGATCAGGCTGTTGAACAATTGGGTTACGTTGGTAAGGTTGAAGTTTCCGGCAACGATAAGGTTTCGGTGCATCCAGTTGTTCTGACGCAAGAACGGGTGAACGCTCTCGATGCTGTTCTTTCCGAAAGTCCCGTAGCGCACGTGTCCCAAGAAAACTTCTCCTATATAAGGAACGTTTCTCTTGAGCGCTTCGGTGTCGTCGTTCCATTCCGGATGCAATTCGAGTTCTGCATTGATGCGAGAGTTGATTTGCGAAAAGACGTCAGCTATTGGTTGAGGCGCATTCGAACGCACACGGCTGATGTATCTTTCACCAGGTTGCAGATCGAGTTTGATGCTCGCAAAACCGGCTCCGTCCTGACCGCGGTTGTGTTGCTTTTCCATAAGCAAATACATTTTCTGTATGCC
>JBCNQO010000004.1:0-13873 GCA_039592825.1 Flavobacterium sp. | reverse complement strand
GGAACTTCCTTTGGTCGTTCTTGAACCGCGGCAAAAAATCGGGTTTTCTGGCAAAAGGCTAACCGCTTGTATCGGGGCTAGGTTTGGTGATTCCAGAAAGCGCGGAGTTTTTAACTCCGTGCGGTGTGTGATGAAGTCTGTGACTTCGGCTTTATCTACAATCTCAGGCACTCCGGAACTTCGGCACATTGGCACTTTTCCGCACTTTTACCGTACCTTTGCCCCAAACCAGTGAAAAAAATGGCGAACATCCGCATCACCAAACAATTCAGTTTCGAAACCGGACACGCGCTTTACGGTTACGACGGAAAGTGCAAGAACGTGCACGGCCACAGCTACAAACTGTCGGTTACCGTAATCGGCCAACCCAATCAGGACAGAAGCCACGTGAAATTCGGTATGGTCATCGACTTCAGCGACCTCAAACGCATCGTTCGCGAAGAAATCGTAGACCTTTTCGACCACGCAACGGTTTTCAACGGCACAACGCCACACGTAGAACTAGCCGACGAGCTCAAACAGCGCGGTCACCACGTGATCTTGGTAGATTATCAGCCAACGAGCGAGAACATGGTCATAGACTTCGCCGCCAAGATCATCTCGCGTTTGCCAGAAAACATCAAACTTCATTCGCTAAGGCTTCAGGAAACCGAAACGTCCTACGCCGAATGGTATGCCAGCGACAATCAATAGCATGCAATTACCCGAAAACAAGAAAGTCTATTTCGCCAGCGACCAGCATTTAGGCGCTCCAACCATGGAAGCGAGTCTGCCGCGCGAGAAGAAATTCGTGGCCTGGCTAGACGAAGTCAAGCACGACGCGGCGGCAATCTTTATTCTCGGCGATCTTTTCGACTTTTGGTTCGAATACAAAAAGGTCGTTCCCAAAGGTTTTGTTCGCGTGTTGGGCAAACTGGCCGAGATTCGCGATTCGGGCATCCCGATCTACTTTTTTGTGGGCAACCACGACTTGTGGATGAATGACTATTTCGAAAAAGAGCTCAACATTCCGGTCTATCACGACAACCAGGAATTCACTTTTAACGGAAAGCACTTCTTAATTGGCCACGGAGACGGAAAAGGCCCGGGCGACAAAGGCTACAAACGCATGAAAAAGGTGTTTACCAACCCGTTCTCGAAATGGCTTTTCCGTTGGTTGCATCCCGATTTGGGCGTCGGTTTGGCCCAATACCTATCGGTCAAAAACAAACTCATTTCTGGCGAGTCAGACGTGAAGTTTTTGGGCGAAGACAAAGAATGGCTCATTCTGTATTCCAAACGAAAACTCGAGTCAAAGCACTACGATTACTTTATTTTCGGACATCGGCATTTGCCAATGAACCTCAAGGTTGGCGAGCATTCGTCTTACGTGAACCTTGGCGATTGGATCACTTATTTCACCTACGGCGTTTTCGACGGCACTTCATTCGAACTGCTCAAATACGAAAAGTAAAAACCTCATTTTTTTGCCTTGAGCGATTTTATGTCGGCTTTCATTTCGTGCATCATTTTGTGAATTTCGGCCAGATCACCAGTGTTTTCGGGCAAACTCGAGCTGTGAAAACTGTGAAACTTCCAGATTTCGAGCACTTCCTCAACCTTTACTTCATAAGGTTCATAAATCGTGTTGAGCGATTCCAGCAGGAATTTTCTGTCGCCGAAAGTGACTTGCTTGAACACGAATTCCTGTTCGTTTTTGAGGATCACGATGCAAAGCGATTTGCTCTTGAGGTCGCTCCAATTCTCGACATAACGGCAAATGATGTCGCTGTTTTCGGGAATCGGCAACATGCTGTCTCCAACGGTCGGGAACATTCTGAAAGTACCGGTTTTAGGCAAATTCGGAAGATAGAATTTAGGAAGTGTCGCCAGAAATTCGGGGTCGTGGAAGCCCGCGCGATAACCCGCTTTCGCCTTAACGGGCACATATTCCATATTTTCCTTGTTGTTTTTGTCTACCGTAATGGCCAGCACGCGAATGTTTCCGCCCGAAATGTACACGTCGTTTCCGGCTTCCAGGTCGCGCAGTTTGAGTTCGCCAATCTTCGAAAGGTCTACCTTTAATAAGGTGTCGATGCTCATTTTGAAGAATTCCGAAAAACGGTAAAGGTCTTCAACGGGCGGATTCGTCGTTTTGCCGCTTTCGTGCCCGGCGAGTTTGGAACGCGAGATGTTTAGCCTTTCGGATAGTTCTTCCTGACTGAATTTCATTCGGTTACGTAAAAATCTGATGTTAATTCCCCAAAAAAATTTTTGATTCTCCATTTGAAATGTTATTATTGAGAACAGACTTTTGTTTGAATTAGGAACAAATATATAAAAATGTAGAAAGAAGATGACAGCCAGAGCCGAAAAATTAGAAATCGTGAAGAAGCTGCAAAGGGAAATCGACGCACTTCAAGGCTTGGGCCGACCTTTGGGAAACGTTCACCGCACGGGTTTCGCGCCTTTCGAGAGCGCTTTTCCAGACCGCGTTTTTCCTATTGGAACGGTGCACGAATTCCTGAGCAACGAAGCTTCTCATGCCGCTTGTACGAACGGTTTCGTGGCTGCTCTGGCGTCTACATTTCTCAATAAAGACGGGCTTTGTTTATGGATCGGCCGCAACCGCAGGGTTTTTCCACCGGCTTTGAAGCTTTTCGGAATGCAGCCCGAGAACGTGATTTTCGTAGACCTGCACAAGCAGAACGAGTTGCTTTGGGCAATCGAGGAAGCCCTGAAATGCGACGCTTTGACGGCCGTGGTAGGCGAGCTCAAGGAATTGGGTTTCACCGAATCGAGGCGGTTGCAGTTGGCTGTAGAGAAAAGTGGCGTCACGGGTTTTATTCACAGGCAGAATCCCAAAACAGAGAACAGTGTGGCCTGCACCACGCGCTGGAAAATAAGGCCATTGCCAAGTTACACCGAACACGATCTGCCGGGAGTTGGACACGCGGTCTGGAATGTGGAGCTCGTGAAAGTCAGGAACGGACGTCCGGGTTCGTGGCAAATCGGCTGGTTCGGGAGCCGCTTCATGCCTATGGCGAACCGTCGCGTGGCCAGAAATGTCGAAGAATTGCAGGTTGGATAATGGCGAGATATGCATCCATATGGTTTCCGTATTTACTTACGGATTATGTATCCCGAAAAAAATCGGAATACAGAGACGTGGCTTTTGTTCTGGCAACGCCCGAACGCGGACGTATGGTCGTAAAAGCAGTGAACAGGCTCGCGGAACAGAAAGGTATTTTCACGGGAATGGTCGTGGCCGATTGCAAGGCGATTTTTCCAGATTTATTGGTGCTGGAAACCGAATCGGGAAGAACCGAAAAATTGCTGAACGCCTTGGCAGAATGGTGCATCGGCTATACGCCATTCGTCTCTGTAGATTTCCCGAACGGACTGATTCTGGACACTTCGGGCTGTTCACATCTTTGGCAAGGAGAACAAAAGTACCTGGAAAGCATCCGAAAGAAATTGTGGGCTTACGGTTACGAAACCAAAAGCGCGGTTGCGGACACGATTGGAACGGCTTGGGCAATGGCGCGTTTCGGCAATGCAACTGTGGTGAAATCGGGTTCGGAATATCAGGCTTTGCTGGGTTTGCCGCCGTCGGGATTGCGTTTGGAAGATGCGATTCTGGCCAAGCTAAAAAAGTTAGGATTAAAAACGATCGGCAGTTTTATCGGCATGCCAAGGTCGGCTTTGAGAAGACGTTTCGGTGAAAGTTTGCCGCATCGCATCGCCCAGGCGTTAGGACAACAAGTCGAAATGGTGCAACCTGTAAAACCCATTGAGCCTTACCAGCAAAGGCTTCCGAGTCTGGAACCGGTTTGTACGGCCACGGGAATCGAAATCGCGCTCAAAGAGTTGCTCGAAAGTTTGTGCGATCGTTTCGAAAAAGAGGGAATCGGTTTGAGGTCGGCGGTTTTCAAGGCGTACAGGATTGATGGCGACATCCAGAAAATCGAGATCGGAACAGGGCAAGCCTCGCGAAATGTGGCACACCTGTTCAAGTTGTTCGAGCACAAGATAGGATCGTTCCAGCCCGAATTGGGATTCGAACTTTTTGTGCTGGAAGCCCCGAAAGTCGAAGAAGTCGTGCACGAACAAGGCGCGATGTGGGAAACTTCGGCCAAGAACAACACCAAAGTGGCCGAATTGCTAGATCGTTTGGCGGCCAAAATGCGTCCCGATTGCATCAAGCGCTATCTGCCGACGGAACATTATTGGCCCGAACGCTCTATCAGCGAAGCCGTTTCGTTGTACGAAAAACCGAAGACTTCGTGGCGAAGCGATTTGCCGCGACCCGCACATTTGCTGTTGAAGCCCGAAGTCATAGACGTGTCTTTCCTTTTGCCCGATTATCCGCCAGTGCGGTTTTTGTACAAAGGCGAAAGGCACGAGATCGCCAAGGCCGACGGGCCCGAACGCATCGAGCAGGAATGGTGGATCGAGGACGGAAGGTTCCGCGACTATTATTGTGTGGAAGACGAGGAAGGAGCGAGATTCTGGCTATTCAGGCTGGGTCCTTACAACGACAATCCAAAGTGGTTTTTACACGGATTTTACGCCTGAAAGATGAGTTATGTAGAATTGCAGGTCACGTCGAATTTCAGTTTCCTGAGAGGCGGATCACATCCCGAAGAACTGGTTGAGCACGCGCTGAATCTGGGTTACGACCAGATCGCGATTGCCGACCGGAACACTTTGGCCGGAATCGTTCGGGCGTTCGGGCATGCGAGAAAGTTGTCGGTGGAAGAAGATGAAAAAGAAGTCGAAAAACCGAAGATTCGAGTAATCGTCGGTTGTCATCTGGAATTGCTAGACGGTTCGCCATTGCTAGCTTATCCGACAGACAAACAAGCTTACGCGAACCTGTCGGCTTTGCTTTCGCTGGGAAACCATAGGGCCGAAAAAGGCAAATGTCATTTGTACAAATCCGATGTTTACGAGTATAGGCAAGGGTTGAAATTCATCGCCATTGCGCCATTGGCCTTGAATGAGGATTTTGATTTTGAGTCCGGATTCAAGTCGGATTTGAGAGAATATAGGAGCAAGCTCGGGAAATCGCTCTATCTGGGCGCGAACCGATCGTATCAGGCCAACGACAATAAGCGGTTGTTTCGGCTTTCGCAGCTTTCGGACGAATTCGGAATCCGGATGGTGGCCACAAATGACGTGTTTTACCACGAACCCGCACGAAGACAGTTGCAGGATGTCCTGACGTGCGTCCGCGAGAAATGCACGATTTACGACGCTGGTTTCAAGTTGCACCAAAATGCCGAACGCCATCTGAAATCTATCGAAGAAATGAGGCGACTCTTTCGCGAATATCCCGATGCGATCGCGGCCTCTCGGGAGATAGCCGAAGCGTGTACCTTTTCTCTGGACGAACTAAAATACGTTTATCCGGAAGAAATCACGACCGACGGAAGAACGCCCCAAGAGGAATTGGAAATGCTGGCGTGGCAAGGCGCCAAAAACAGATTTGGAGATCACATTCCAGAGAAAATACGGGTACAGATCGACTTCGAGCTACAGTTCATGGAGAAGAACGACTATGCAGCCTATTTTCTCACTGTTTACGATTTTGTCCGATTCGCTGGAGAAAATAATATTCTTTGTCAGGGACGCGGTTCTGCGGCTAATTCGGTGGTTTGCTATTGCTTGGGAATCACCTCGGTGAATCCGGCGGAATTCAAGTTGCTTTTCGCGAGATTCATGTCAGATGCAAGACGGGAACCGCCCGATATAGACGTCGATTTCGAACACGAAAGGCGGGAAGAAGTGATCCAATATATCTATAAAAAGTACGGGCGCGAGCGTGCGGCAATTGTCGCGACCGTTACTCAGGTGCATCAAAAAGGAGCGATCCGCGATGTGGCCAAGGCAATGGGAATGTCGGTAGACGCGATCGGTCGGCTGTCGAGTTCGATTTGGGAATTCACGGACGAATGGATGCAGAGCGACCGAATCACATCCGAAGGTTTTGACCCGAAAGATCCGCATCTGATGAAAGTGCTCGATCTGACGAGCCAATACGTAGGGTTTCCCAGACAACTGGGGCAACACACGGGAGGTTTTATCATCACCAGAGGCAAACTATCCGATCTGTGTCCCACCTTGAATGCGCGAATGGAAAACCGCGTCAATATAGAATGGAACAAAGACGATATCGAGACTTTGGGCTTTTTGAAAGTCGATGTGCTGGCTTTGGGGATGCTCACGTGTATCAGAAAGGCGTTTGATTTGTGCAGGAAACATTACGGGAAAGAATACACATTGGCGAATATTCCCACAGAAAGTACTCCCGGCGGTAAAGAAATGGCCGATAAGGTTTACGACATGATCTGCAAGGCTGACACTTTGGGTGTTTTCCAGATCGAGAGTCGCGCCCAGATGTCGATGTTGCCAAGGTTGAAACCGCGTTGTTTCTATGATTTGGTGATTGAAGTCGCGATTGTGCGTCCTGGCCCGATTCAAGGCGATATGGTGCATCCGTATTTGAGAAGGCGTGACGGGCTTGAGGAAGTCACTTTTCCGTCTGAAGAACTCGAAGGTATTTTGGGAAGAACCAAAGGCGTGCCGTTATTTCAGGAGCAAGCCATGGAAATCGCGATCGTTGCAGGAGGTTTTTCGCCAGCCGAAGCCGACGGTTTAAGGCGCAGTATGGCCACATTCAAAGCCAAGGGAAAAGTGAGCGAATGGCGCGACAAGCTCGTGAAAGGCATGGTCGAGAATGGTTACGAAGAAAAATTTGCCGAACGAGTGTTCAAGCAGCTCGAAGGCTTCGGTTCCTACGGTTTCCCAGAAAGTCACGCGGCGAGTTTTGCGCTTTTGGTGTACGTTTCGTCTTACATCAAGTGCTTTTATCCCGACGTGTTCGCGACAGCTTTGCTCAACAGCATGCCCATGGGTTTTTACCAACCTGCCCAAATCGTGATCGATGCGAAGAATCATGAGGTTGAGGTGCGTCCGGTAGATGTGAATTTTTCCTGTTGGGACAATATTCTGGAGGAAAAGTCTGGTGAATTTTGTCCGATCCGTCTTGGATTCAGACAGGTGAAAGGCTTGTCTGAGGACGAAATGCGGCTTTTGGTTTCGACCCGCAAGGAAGCTTTTAAGAACATAAATGCATTGTTGGACGCCGGGATTTCGATGTTCGCCCTTGAAAGATTGGCCGATGCCGACGCTTTCCGTTCCATTGGTCTTGACCGAAGGCAGGCGCTTTGGGAAGTTTCGGCTTTGTCTGACAATCCTGTCGGCATGTTCGAAGGCCAACCGTCGGCGAGCGCGTCCGAACCTCAATTGCAATTGCCATTGCTCACCGAAGCGGCTCATGTCGTAGAAGATTACGCGACCACGGGATTGTCTTTAAAGGCGCATCCGGTGACTTTCGTGAGGCAGCAACTCGACAGGCTGAATGTCGTAAAGACGAGCGAATTGGCGAGTTTGAGAGACAAAGACAAAGTTCGCGTGTCGGGTTTGATTACCGTGAGGCAACGTCCCGGAACGGCCAAAGGCGTACTGTTCATCACGATTGAAGACGAAACCGGATTCGCGAATCTCGTGGTTTGGGAGAAGGTTTTTCAGGAATGCCGGCGCGATATTCTGCAAGCGCGACTTTTGATGGTCGAAGGCAAATTGCAGATCGAAAAAGGCGTAGTCCACGTGATTGCAGACAAATGTTACAACATGTCGTCTTTGCTCAAGAATATGGTCGTTGACCAGAAAGAGAAAGTTTTTGCCACGTCTCTGGCTCGTCCGGACGAGAAAGGCGAGCTCGAGGGCGTTTTCTATAAAGGAAGGAATTTTCGATAGCTCATCGGGCACGAAAAAAGACGAGTTCGTCTCCTGCAACTTCTTTCACGGCTTCGAGGTTTTTGTATAGATGAACTCCTGCAGCGCCGGTTCCGTAAGGCGACATCGTTGTTTCGGAAATGAAATATCCGTTCGAGAGCTCAAGAAAGCATTTTTCGTCAGAGTCATCTGGCCAAACAAAGCCCACGATTTTTTGCCCGATTACAGGATTGTTGACATCAGATTTTGATTTGAACAAGAGCTCATAATCGCCGTCTTGCTCTTCGGTGAAAGTTTTGTCGTGTCCCGAAAATGGAACCGAGAACCAAATTTTTCCGTCGAGCTCGATCAAGCAGTAAGCCGTTTCGAGCCAGTCGTTATACATACCGAATTTGCAGCTCACGTTCGTGATCGTTCTTCCGAGAATTTCAGAAATGAGAATGTCTGGACTGTCTGCCATTGTTGGGTTTAAGCGAAATTCCTTATCTGTCCTAACTAAAATTGCGGGTGACAAAATGTCGAAATCGAATTTTAACACTCTAAAATGCAAATTTTTTTCGTCGCGGACAAAGTGAGAATGTTGTTTTGAATAATACTGAAATTCAAAAAGTTACAGAATTGATTTTTGACAATATCAGTGTTTTCGGCACTTTATACTGACACAAAAATTATTCAAATAGGAAAATTCTTAAATCTGGGTACGCAATTTGTTCGTATATCGACTCGAACAGCTACAGTACGCTAAACCTGTTCAATGAATAAGGAAGCGGTCGTTGTCGGGGGCGACAGGCGATTGCGACCAAATTCAAAACAAAAGCCGGATTTCGGTCCGGCTTTTACATTTTGTTTCGGGAGTTAAATCAATCGGTCTTGATTTTGTCGGCTGTCTTGTCAATGGCCTTTGCCGTAGATTTCGCGCCTTTCTTCACGCCTTTTTTGGTGGCATCGTAACCTTTCTCAACACCTTTTTCGGTGGCGTTCGCGGCTTTTTTAACTCCGGTTTTCGACGCATCGTAACCTTTTTCGACACCTTTCTTAGTGGCTTCGGCTCCTTTTTTGACACCTTTTTCAGTGGCATTCGCAGCCTTTTTCACTCCAGTTTCAGTTTTGTCGGCGGCTTTCTCGACTTTCTGTTTGGTCGTTTCTTGTGCGGAAAGGCCAAAAGTGAATAGCAGTGCCAATCCCATTATCAGATTTTTCATAATGACGTTTTTTAGTGTATTAAAGTTACCTAAAACTTCGGCAGACGCTTTGGATTTTATTTTATCTTTAAGGAAAATCCCCAAAATGAGACAGTTGTTTTTGTTGCTTTTCACGATTTCGGCTTTTGCCCAAAGCCCGAATTTCAAGGTGCTCGCGTTCTATACGGCCAAAAATGATCTTGCACACGTGAGCTTTGTCGAAGAAGCCAACAGATGGTTTCCTCAAATTGCGAAAGCATACAACTTCTCTTACGAATCCACGTCTGACTGGACGAAACTCAATGCCGAAAATCTCAAGAACTACAAGGTTGTGCTGTTTCTGGATACGCGTCCGGAACTGCCGGAACAACGTCTGGCTTTCGAAAACTACATGAAATCGGGAGGCGGATTTCTGGGTTTCCACTTTTCGGCATTCGCCATGGATTTGTCAGACGTTCCGAACAATTGGCTTTGGTACAACAACGAATTTCTGGGTTGCGGCCAATACGTGAGCAACACCTGGCGCCCGACTTCTGCCGTTTTGAAAGTTGAAAAACCAATGCATCCGGCCGTAAAGAACGTTCCATCGGTATTCAATTCTCAGCCAAATGAATGGTACAAATGGGAAAAAGACCTGCGTTTGAATCCCGATATAGAGATTTTGCTGTCGATCGATCCGAAAAGCTTTCCGCTTGGAACTGGTCCGAAGCCGCATGAAATCTGGTCCGAAGGTTATTATCCCGTTTTTTGGTCCAATAAAAAATACAAAATGGCCTATTGCAATATGGGGCACAACGACATGGATTACGAAGGCGGAACGAACGCCACATTGTCGAAATCTTTCGGAAATGTCAACCAGAACGCACTTATCGTGAGCACTTTGCTTTGGCTCGGATCCAATCAATAAAGCGTCGATTCTAGCCGAAAACAGTCTTTTACTCAATTGTTGTAGCGCTTTTCCTATCATCGTTTAAATTTGAGGAAAACCAACAACGATGAAAAGACTTATACTTTCGCTTTCCCTTTTTGCCTCGCTTTCGATTTTTGCTCAGGACGATCCCATTTTCCATTGGGCAAAAGCTGTCGGTGGAACCGGATTTGACAGCGCATATGGCGTGATTTCTGATGCCGACGGAAACGTTTACTCTGTCGGATCGTTCAACAACACGGTCGACTTTAATCCCGGATCAGGTGTTTTCAACCTTACCCAAGCCGGACTTTTGCCAGACGCTTTCGTCCAGAAATACGATGCAAACGGCAATTTCGTATGGGCAAAACGGGTTGGCGGCAACTATTCGACGGGTTTTTTTAAGATAGGATTTGCTGCGAACGGCGATTTGATTTTGGGCGGAGAACTTGTTGGAACCGCAGATTTTGACCCAAATGCGGGCACGGTAAATCTCACGTCTGTCACTTTGCAGAACAATCCCGCTTTTCCTTCAACCGATGTCGTGATCACGCGACTCACTCCGGCCGGCAATCTCGTTTGGGCGAAACGAATCGGAGGTGGCGGACACGAAGGCTTGCGCGATTTGAAAGTGGATGCGAACGGTAACATTCTCATTAGCGGCTATTTCGAGCTCACCTGCGATTTCGATCCGGGCACGGCCAATTTTCCGCTTACCGCATCGGGGTCGCGCGACGGCTATATCGCGAAATATGATGCCGACGGGAATTTCATCTGGGCCAAACGCATCGGCGGAAGCAGTGATGTGCAGATTACCCAAATCAAGTCGGATTCGAACGGGAACGTTTATGCTGTCGGGAACTTCTTTAATGCGATCGACATTGATCCGGGCACGGCAGAAGTCATTCTGCAACCGAGTCCGCCGGATAATTTCAACCAATACAGCCAGGATGTTCTGGTGATGAAACTCGATGCGTCGGGCAATTACCAATGGGGCGGAAAAATTGGCGGAACGGCTTCTGACGCTTGTTATGCGATGGATATGGATGCAGACAACAATCTCTATCTCTCGGGATTGGCTTACGGAAATGCCGACCTCGACCCGGGCACGACAGAGTTTTTGGCCACGCCGTCTGCCGGACCGGTTTTCCTTGCGAAAATCAATTCGAACGGGCAATTCCAATGGGCAAAACAGTTTGCTACGACGTTCTTTCCAGACATTAAACAAGTCGTAGCACATTCCGACGGTAGCATTTTGATGACCGGAAATTTTGTGCAGACAATCACTTTTTCGCCTACGGTTTCGGTTCCGGGCACGGGCGTTAGCGCTAGTGATTCCGATATTTTCCTGGCGAAATTCGACGCCGACGGAAATGCGATCTGGGCACAAAAATTCGGTGGTTCTGGACAAGATGATGTTCAGGGAATGTTCGTAGGAGCCAACAATACCTGGCATCTGGCAGGCGATTTCGCGACGTCGGCCAATTTGAATCCGTTTGGCACGGATACGCATTCTGTTGTTGGTTTCAACGACATTTTCGTGATCCGTCTGGCGCCAGAGGAATTGAAAACCGATGAATTTTCGCTCAATGACGCTTGGTCGGTTTATCCGAATCCGTCCAACGGGAACGTAAACCTGCATTTTGACGAGGTCTTGTTCGGATCGAAAGTGAGCGTTTATACGATTTTGGGTCAGACGATAGCCGAGTTCGAAATCGGGCAGACCGATAAAAACATCAGTCTGAAACCCGGAAATTATCTGGTGAAAACCGAAAATGCATCGGCTTCAAGCGTCAAAAAACTGATTGTCCTCTAAATAAAACTAGAGATTTGCCTTACATTTCGGATACTTATCGAACGACAAATGGCGAACAAGATTTTTGACGATTTTGACCTGAACGATTTTTGGGACGACAGCGAATATTCGCAAACGGCTTATCGGGAACCAGATTTTACAGACGAACAACTCGCGTCGATCGAGGCTGAACTGGGTTACAGATTGCCCAAGTCTTACGTCGAACTCATGCGATCCCAAAACGGCGGCATTCCAAAAAATGATTGTTTTCCTACAGAGGAATCGACTTCTTGGGCAGAAGATCACGTGGCCATTACGGGCATTATGGGAATCGGTCGCGACAAGGATTATTCGCTTTGTGGCAGTCTTGGAAGCCAGTTCATGATTGACGAATGGGGTTATCCCGACATTGGGGTTTATGTTTGCGATTGCCCGTCGGCCGGACACGACATGATTTTGCTTGATTATTCGAATTGTGGCAAAGACGGTGAGCCGGAAGTGGTTCACATAGATCAGGAATCGGATTACAAAAAGACTTTTTTGGCCAAAGATTTTGAGACTTTCGTGCGCGGTTTGGTGCATTCGGATGTTTTCGATACGTCGGAACAAGACTTGGCCGACACACTCGAACGACTTAAAAATGGGCGTTTTTCCACCACAATTAAGGAATATTTCGCGAAAGACACTTCGGTCGATTTTGACAAAATCCTTCGCAATCTCTTTACCGAATTGACGACCGAGAAAGGCTATTTTGCACTTCACGCCGACCCCCTTTCGTATTTGGCTTACGACATCCAATTCTATCTTTTAAGCTTGAACGAGTCGATAAAGTCGAAAGAGGATTTCGAGAAAAAGTATCCGCTAATGGTCGCAATGGCCGATGCCGATATTTCTACGGGCGGTTACGCGAATTTCTTTCTTGATTGGTTTGATGACAGACGAAAATCTGGGCATATATCAAAGAAGTTGTTTCGCGGGTTTGCTTTTTCGGATGAATTTAAGCGGGAATTTTTCGATCGGATCAAGAAGTATCAGTAATCCGAAAAGAAATCATGAAAAGATTCCGGACGTTTTCTATAGCGATTTTCGTTATTCCGTTGTTCGCATTTTTGGGAACCGAATCCGATTTGTGCGCCATGCTGAAGCGTACGAAAGTGATTTCACAAACGGGCTTCGAGATTACCTAAACTAGCATTCCAGTTAATAAGCTCACCAAAATCTCGGGCGAAAATGAGAAGTTGTTGTACAATCTCGAATCGTCTAACGGCGATAAATATTTCGTTCTCGGGAAGTTTCCGATTAAGGCAAATCGCGTCGGAGTCGTCAGTTTGAGAAAGACGTATGAGTGCGATCATCCTATGGACGTAATCGTTTTAAGCGTGGTTGACAATTGCAAAATCGTGGCCAACACAAATTTGGCGGTCGAAGACAATCACGTCATTTCCTACAAAGTTTCGAGCGTTCTGAACCAGAAAAACCGCACCATTTCGATAACCACGGAGTATTCCAGTGAATATGCGATCGAGGCAGATGCGAAAACCGACACGACGTTTACCGATGTCGCCAAGATCGATTTGAGAACCATGGATACGATTTCTAAAAAGTCTTCGTATAAGGTTTTTAAGATTCAGTGATGAACTTTTTTATGTAAGAAATCTTCCCTAATGAGGCGGTTTTGCCAGACCTAACAAATCTTTGAGATTTGTTAGGTCTCGGGCAAGTTCGGATTTCTCGACCAAACCTAATTACAGAAAATCTGTAATTATTGTTAAAAAGTGAGTTTCTACTTTGGTTTTTCGGGAGCTTCGAGTGCCTGTGTTTTTTCCAAAAATGACCAAAGAATTCTAAGCTTAACATTTAACAATTTTTACAGGAAATCTGTAAAGAAATGTCCGGCCAAAACCTTACGTTCGTAAAACCTAACAGACTTACTAAAGTCTGTTAGGTTTTACGGCCCCAAAAGTTGACGTGTTTTTGTAGTGGTAAAATCCCAGAAAAATTCACCGGCCAAACTTCCAGCTGTCAACAATCCAACCAAGAAAATCTAAAGTAGCGACAAAAAAAACCGCCTCAAAAGAAGCGGTTTCTCACATAGGTTATTTGTGGCAGATTTATTTCGAATCGTCTGGCGTTTGTATGTCGCGGATACAAACATATTTCCCGTTGCGCTTCTCGAAAACAGAGAAATAATTTCCGCTTCCGTAGTTG
>JBCNQO010000399.1:0-3102 GCA_039592825.1 Flavobacterium sp. | reverse complement strand
GGCATTTTCGCCTTTATTGATTTCGGAAAGATAATTGGCGATGAAATTCTCGTCTGCAGGAAAAGTATCGGCATCCAGAAACAAAAGCCAATCGAATTTCGCCTTTTTCGCCAAAAGATTCCTGATTTTGCTGCGTCCGATGTTCTCGTCCAGAATCTCGTAACTGCAATGATCGAGCGAGTTGATGCGGTTGTTTTCTATCGTGAAGCCGCCCGACGCATCGTCCAAGACAATAACCTCGAAATCAATCTGCGCCAGAATGCACTGGCGGTTGACTTCTGCCACCAATGCGAAAATATTGTAGTTATATGTCGGGATTAAGATCGATACCACGGAATGATAACGTTTAATGAACAGAAACGTGAATTATCGCGCGACCACTCAGGCGCTCCGGCACTCCGGTACTCTGGCACTTTCTAAACCGTTCGTTGCACCACCTCAAAAAGCGTATTGTTATCGCATTTGAGCGTCTTTGAAGGAAACTTGAGCAACAAAGCATAATCGTGAGTAGCCATGATTACAGCCTTTCCGTTCGCGTTGATCTTTCTCAAAACCTCCATAACTTCCACAGAAGTCTGCGGATCGAGGTTTCCGGTTGGTTCGTCGGCCAAAATCAAATCTGGGTCGTTCAGCAAAGCTCTTGCTATCGCGATGCGCTGTTGCTCGCCACCAGAGATTTGGTGCGGCATTTTGTTGGCCTTGGCACGCATCCCGACGCGATCCAAAACCTCGTCGATCTTGTCCTGCATCTCGCGTTTGTCCTTCCATCCGGTCGCGCCCAAAACAAACATCATGTTGTCGTTCACAGATCTGTCGGGCAACAACTTAAAGTCCTGGAACACAATTCCGATCTTGCGTCTCAAAAACGGAATCTGGCTCTGTTTGAGCTTGGCCAAATCAAAATCCACGATGCTCGCCGCGCCTTCCTTCAAAGGCAAATCGGCATAAAGCGTTTTCATGAACGAACTCTTTCCGGTACCGGTTTTCCCGATGATGTAAATGAATTCGCCCTCGTTCACCTCGAGGTTCACGTTAGAAAGTACGACGCGATCGTCCTGAAAAATGGTCACGTTCTGCAAGGAAACGATTGATTCTGGCATGGATTGGAATTGTTTGACGGTAAAAGTAAGGTTGTAAATTCCAAATTCCAAATCCCAAAATCCAATCGGGGTTAATTGGCCTTTTTTTACTTCCGACGCACATGTCTGCTACTGCTACTGCAACTGCCTTTTGAATTTGGGCGTTGCGCCGGATCAAAACCGTGTCGCGGAATCAAAATTCCGGCCGGCGCCGGGCTAGACGGCACTCGCTATTTTCCGCTTAAAGAAAGCGAAAAATGAGCTTAAACAAAGCCGCTATCCCTAACGCGGGCATCGGTGTGTCAATATCTTTCTCAGTTTCGAATCTCTTTAGGCTTTGGTCCCGAAGCTTCGGGAGGAGCTTGGGATTTGAAATTTCCCCATTTATTTCGGCCTTTCAAAAAACTTCCCAACAATCGAATGTTAAAAAAAATGTTCATAATAAAACCAAAAAGCCACCCGTTATAAAACAGCCTAGGCGTTATTTTTGATATTTAAACCCATGCGAAATGCGTAAAAGAACCCGTATTGCCGCTCTACTTTTCTTCGGCGGAACCGCTTTTGTTTCGGCCCAGAAAACCGAGATCTATACACACGAACTCAAGGAATTCGACCGAGCGGTAGAGCTGTACAAGGACAACCAATACCAATCTGCCCAAATCATTTTCGACAAGGTCAAAGACGATTCGAACAATTCGCACGTCAAGGCCGACTGTGCCTATTACAGCGCCAATTGCGCCATCCGTCTCGAGCAACCGAATGCCGACGAGAAAATGGAAGCGTTTGTCGAGGATTATCCAACGAGCACCAAGCAGAATCAGGCCTATATCGAAGTGGCGCATTACTATTTCGAACAAGGCAAATATCCTCAGGCTTTGCAGTGGTTCGACAAGGTAGACGAGAACACGCTTTCGAACGACGATCGCGAGAAGTTCATCTTCCAGAAAGGATACGCGTTTTTTAGTGCGGGCAAGAAAAAAGAAGCCACAGACTATTTCAAGCAAGTGCTGAATTCCAAAGAATACGGGTCACAAGCCAAGTATTACATGGGATTTTTGGCTTACGATGCAGACGATTACAAAGAAGCCAGCAAGTATTTCGACGAAGTGTCGGGAGAAGAAAAGTACAAAGAGAAACTTTCGTACTTCGAAGCCGATATGAACTTTAAACTAGGAAAGTTCGAGACCGCGATCAAGTCGGGTGAAAAAGCGATGGCGAAATCGAATGCTATCGAGAAGTCCGAACTCAATAAGATCATCGGCGAAAGCTACTTCAACCTAAAGCAATACGACAAGGCGATTCCGTACCTTACGCAATACAACGGCAAAAAAGGCAAGTGGAACAACACCGATTTCTACCAACTCGGTTACGCTTACTACAAGCAAGGCGATTACCAGAACGCGATTGCCCAATTCAACAAGATCATCGGCGGAAACGATTCGGTTGCCCAGAACGCTTACTACCATTTGGGCGAAAGTTACCTCAAAACAGATTTGAAGCAACAGGCTTTGAACGCTTTCAAGAATGCATCCGAAATGCCGTTTGATGCGAAAATTGCCGAAGACGCGGCGTTGAATTACGCCAAATTGAGCTACGAGATAGGAAACTCGTATCAGCCGGTTCCCGATGTTTTGGCCGGATTCCTGCAGAAATATCCGAACAATCCTGGCAAAGCAGAAGTCGAAGGCTTGTTGATCAATTCTTACATCACGTCCAAAAACTATGCGGGCGCACTCGAATTGCTCGAAAAGAACAAGACGGCCAACCGCGAAGCTTACCAGAAAGTCACGTTCTACCGCGGACTCGAATTGTATCAGGACGGAAATTACCGCGAAGCTTTAACGATGTTCAACAAGTCGATTGCAGAACCTAGAAACCGCCATTTTACGGCGCGTGCCACGTTCTGGAAAGCCGAAACTGAATACACGCTAGACAATTTCAGCGACGCACTTTTGAGCTTCAAACAATTCGACCAGTTCGCCGAAGCCAAAAGCACGAACGAATACAAGAATTACAACTACAA
>JBCNQO010000398.1:0-3104 GCA_039592825.1 Flavobacterium sp. | reverse complement strand
CTGGTCGAGCGCTATCCGCTTGCCAGCGGTGGTCCTTAAGTTTCCCGGCCACGCTGTGGATTTTGGTGGTTTCGAGGGCTTCGCGCAAAGTCATGGGCGGCAGAATGCTGGGCAACCTTTTGGCGAGCATCGTTTTTCCGGCGCCGGGCGGACCGATCAGGATGATGTTGTGACCGCCGGCCGCCGCGATTTCCATACAGCGTTTTATGGATTCCTGACCTTTGACGTCGCAAAAGTCGAATTCTGTGGAAATCGGCGCGTTGAAGGCTTCTCGCGTATCGATCACCGTGGGTTCTATGCCACCTTTCCCGTCGAAGAAATCGATGACCTGTTGGATGTTTTCTGCTCCGTAGACGTCAAGATCGTTCACGATTGCGGCTTCCTGGGCGTTTTGGGCGGGCAGGAAGAAGCCTTTGAAACCTTCTTCCCTGGCCTTGATCGCTATGGGCAATGCGCCTTTTATGGGTTGGAGTTTTCCGTCTAGCGAAAGTTCTCCCATGATGACGTAACGGTCGATTTCGGTTCCCACGATTTGGTTCGAGGCCACGAGAATGCCTAGCGCGATCGTGAGGTCGTAGGCGGAACCTTCCTTGCGCAGGTCGGCGGGCGCCATATTGATCGTGATTTTCTTTCCCGGGAAATTGAGGTTGTTGTTCTTGAGTGCCGCGGCGATGCGATAAGAACTTTCTTTGATGGCGTTGTCTGGTAGTCCTACGAGGTGATACCCGATGCCTTTGTCCATGTGGACTTCAATGGTGATTGTCGTGGCTTGGACGCCGAAAACGGCAGATCCGAATACTTTTACTAACATGGCTTATAGTGGTTTAGATGGCTTTGATTGGGTAAATATAGTTTTTTTTTGGGGTTGGTGGATTTTTTTTGGGGCGGAGTTTTTAACTCCGCGCTTTGTGTGGTGGAGTCTGCGACTCCGACGACTAAGGTTGCTACTAACTTTTTTGTGAACACGTGATTTCTGGTGAAGTATACCGAATGGCCTTGCGCGCGCGTTAGGGATAAAAGCGGCATCCTTTTGCCAAACAGAATTTGTAATTTCCTGATGAGTTCCGGCAAAAGATACAGCGGATAGCCCGGCGACGGCCTCCAAAATTTCCTGATGTACAGAAAACTGCTTCTGCCACTGCAACCGCTATCTGGACAGGCCGGCGCAACGCCCAAAAAACAAAAAAACGCAAATCACCTCTGAATTTCCCGCTTTTGCCTCAAACAATTCCAAAGGTTTTATTAATTGTGGTTTTCCGCATCTGTAGGAATTGTTTTGCCGTATATATTTGCACTTCCAAAAATTCCCTATGATAGCGGCTCCAATTCCTACTAACGACAGGCAACGCCTTGATTCACTGCTGTCTTACAAGATTCTGGATTCTGATCCCGAACAAGATTTTGACGACATCACCAAACTCGCGGCCGAGATCTGCGACTGCCCTATTTCGGCGATTACACTTCTGGATGAAGAACGCCAATGGTTCAAGTCGAAAGTCGGTATTGAAGATTCCGAAACCAGCCGACGCGACTCTTTTTGCGGACACGCGATCATGAATCCAAAAGAATGCCTTATCGTGGAAGATGCCAAAGAAGACGTGCGTTTTCACGACAATCCTTTGGTAAACGATGGCATTGTTGGCTCTTATGCGGGCGTTCCTTTGGTGAACAACGACGGTTTTGCGCTCGGGGCACTTTGTGTGATCGACGACAAAGCCCGAAAACTCGCTCCTTACCAGATCAAGGCTTTGGAGAAACTCGCCAATCAGGTGACGAAATTACTGGAGCTCAGACGCAATAACATCAAATTGAGCGAAAGCCACAATGCGCTTGCCCAACGCTACAAAGATCTGGAGCAATTCTCCCACGTGGTTTCCCACGATCTCAAGTCGCCTTTGAACAACATCATGCAATTGTCGGAATTCTTTACCGATATGTACGGCGATGCTTTGGACGAGAACGGCCGACAGATGATTGGCTATATAGGACAATCGGCCAAGGAACTCAAGAAGTTGGTAGATGGCATTCTCGAGCATTACAAATACGACACTTTGGACGTTACCCAACGCGAGAAGATCCGATTCAAGGAATTTTCGGAATATATCGTGAACCTTTTGAACGTAAAAGGTGATTTCGAGTTCATCTATCCCGATGAAAAATCGCGTTTTTGGTCGAACAAGATGGCGCTCGGACAGGTTTTGTACAATCTGATAGCCAACGCCATAAAGTACAACGATAAGGAAAAAGGCATCGTCGAGATCGGTTGCGACCGCGAAGGCGAAGAGATAATCCTTTTCGTAAAAGACAACGGTCCGGGCATTCCCGAAAGCCAGTTCAAGAAGATTTTCGAGATTTTCGGAACGCTTGGCACCACCGATCGTTCGGGCAACAAAGGCACGGGAATCGGCCTTTCCACGGTCAACAAGCTCGTCCAGAAACTCGGCGGACGTATCGAGGTGGAATCGGAAATCGGGCAAGGATCGACTTTCAAGGTCTATCTGAAAAAATAGTCCAAAAAAAATAAACAGAAGCCACGACCAATCTCAAAAGTCGTGGCTAATTTTTTGTGAAATCCCAAGCGAACTTGCCACCAGAAACGTACCTTTAACAAAAAACGAAACATGGGACTATTCAATGCCATTTTAGGAAACGCCTCTGAAGTTTCCATAGAAGCCATCACCAAAGAATTCGAACCGATCATCATTCCGGGAGAGAACATCGAGAAAGCGTTCCGACTCGTGCGCGACATGTTCATCTTTACCAACAAAAGACTGATTTTGGTAGAAAAACAACTTGTGGGAAGCAAAACCGAATACCTTTCGATTCCTTACGCCAACGTGATCAAGTTCTCGAAAGAAAGCGCGGGAATCCTGGATCTCGACGCTGAACTTAAGATCTGGATCAAAGACGAAGCCGAGCCCGTAAAGAAGACCTTTGGAAAAGGCAGCGACAACATTAACGAGGTTTACCGCATTTTGGGGCAACATATTCTGAAGTGAGTGCCTGAGAACCGGAGTTCCTGAGTGCCGGAGCATTGGAACCATTGATGACCAATTAAGACAATTTCCGAGTCACAGACTCGTCCACACCTACGCGGAGTTGCA
>JBCNQO010000397.1:0-3108 GCA_039592825.1 Flavobacterium sp. | reverse complement strand
GGACGATTCTTGGATTATCTGCCCGAAAACTCAAGGAAAAAGACACGATGTACTTTTATCCGATCATTGAAATCGTACTTATCTTCAATCAATTGAATATCTTTATCTCTAACATTTTCTCAAAACCGGTGCATTGGAAATAAGCCAGTACATAGAAAAAGCGAAACTGGGCGACCAATCGGCGTTCACGTTCTTGCTTGACCGTTACTGGGACGAGGTTTTTGGTTTCATGCTAAAACGCACCGAGAACGAGACCGATTCCGAAGACATCACGATAGAGACTTTTTCGAAGGCTTTCGACAAGATTTCGGCCTACAATCCGGAATTCCAATTCAACACCTGGCTCATCGCGATTGCCAAAAATGTGCACATCGACTTGATCCGCAAGAGAAAGAAAGCGTTGTTTCTGGACATTACCGATGAAGACGACGAGCTGGCTTACGATGTGGCCGATTCGGCTCCGTCTGCCGAAGACAAACTGATCACCGAACAGAACCTTTCGAGTCTGCTGGAATGCATAAAACAGCTCAAACCCGCTTATCAGGAAGTGATCCAACTGCGGTATTTCCAGGAACTTTCTTATCAGGAAATTGCCGACGCGCTGAACGAACCGCTTTCGAACATCAAAGTAAAACTGCTCCGTGCCAAAAAACTGCTGGCCGAAATCATCGAAGGAAAAAACAAGAAATAACGTTTGTGGGTTACGACCAATAAAAAAGCCAGGCACTTCTGCTTGCCCGGCTTCTTAAAAAAATTGGTGTTTTGATTATTTACTTTTGGCCTCGTAGAGTTTCATCATCTCGGCTGCTTTGGCGTCTTGTTTCACCGCTTTCAAGCATTGGGAATATCTGAAATACATGATTGGCTCGATTTCTTGTTTTTCTAGTCGGAAGTAATGCGAATACCACTTTGCGGCAGTTTCTAGGTGTCCGTCAAAGAATCTTGCATTGGCCACACGTTTTAGCATATCCACGGATTCATAGCCTTTTTCCAGCGTTCTCTCGTAAGTGTCGATAAGGTCGATGTTTACCGAAGTGACTTTGTTGTGAGCCGGAGCAGCGACAACAGGTTTAGCGACAGTTGGCTTGGCAATCGACAAACTCAGTTCGGAAATCGGGTTTTGTACTTTGGCGATTTCACTGGCGCTTTTGGCAGAGCCAGTAGTTGCCAACGCCGGTTTTGCCATAAGCGAAATGGCTTCTTCCACATTATGTGTCGTTTTCGCCTTTACTTTCCCGTAAATCGGGGTTATTTTTCTGCTGTTGTTCGGACCCAAATCGACAGTGCTTACCATACTTAGGTTCGATACCGTGTAGGTTGTGACGCGTCCGCCAAAGTTAAGGTTGATCCTTTCCTCGACGCGGTAGCCCACGATCGTTTTCTCGTCATTTCCACCAGCCAGGGTTTCAGATACCAGGCTTGTGATTCCCATTTTGATGGGAGCGCGATTTCCTTGTGCAAAAGAGTTGACCGAAAATACACTCGCCATCATCATCATCAAGAATGTACAGTTTTTCATGAGTCCTCTAAATTAAATTCTTCGTTTTGTTCTGATTTCTGGTGTAAAATTACTCACGGTGCTTTTCGTCCGATTATTTTGCCTGTAACTAACCTCAAAAGACGTTAAACTGCACAGTCTTTGTCGTTTATCGATATTAGTTCCCGATTATCGACACGTTGTTTTGAGGATTCCCTATTTTATCGGCAAACTCACTGTTTATTCCATATAAGTCAGAATTCATTTACGGAAGATTTTTATTCCGCATAGAAAAATCTTCCAAAAAAAGTTAACGCATACACAATTTTTCTCGCTTCTTAACAGTTATAAAATCAAACACTCAAACGATTTCGAAAATGCAACATAATTACGCAACCTTTTAAACTAGATTAATTATGTCCAAGACAAGTATTTTTGAAAAACGCTGGCTCGATGTGGTATTCGAGGGAAAGAACAAAGCTTATGGCGCTTACCAGCTGCGCCTTGAAAACCGCAAGACGACGTTGCTCGCCATGTTCTACGGCATTTTGTTCGTAGGCGGACTCGGCACGGGAGGATTTATGCTGAGCTCTTTCGGAAACCATCCCGCAATGGAAGACGTAGATTTGCCAAACGACTCTTTGGTGTTTGCTCCTGTAGATTTTCCAGAAGATCTTCCGGCAACGCCACCACCACCGCCTGCGAAACCGGCAACTGCGCAGCCGCTGACCGAATCCGAACCAGAGGCAGACTGGAGAAAAAATCCGGAAGTGGCCAAACCGACAGATGCCAACACAAATCCAGACAACGACACAAAACCGTCGGCTCCATCTCAACCTGATTCAGGAACAACCGGAACCGGAACTGAAGACGGTCGAGAAGGCGGAAAAACTGGCGGTTCAGAAACAGGCACAAACACCACAGAAGAAGGTCCGGCAATCTTGTCCACACTAGATAAAAGACCAGAATTTCCGGGCGGAATCGAACAACTTTATAAAAAAGTGGCCCGCGAATTCGAAAAACCAGAGATGTACGAAAATGCCAACATCCGGATCATCGTTTCGTTCGTAGTGGAAAAAGACGGCCGCATGACAGACATCAAAATCCTTAATAAACCGGGAGAAAGCCTCGAGAGAGAAGCTTTGAGAGTCATGAAAACGTTCACCAAAAAATGGGAACCAGGCATCAAGAATGGCAAAGCAGTACGCACTTTGTTCACTTTACCAATCGTGATCAAACCGGAATAGCAAGTAAAACACCTACTAAATTTAACGACGAAGCAGGCCTGTAAGCCTGCTTTTTCTATTACAATAAATGTCCGAAAAACTAAACTTTCTTTACGAATTCGGTTCTTAGAACCATCGCTGTTTTGTTCATTCGGCAATCAATCTCTGCCGGATCATCGGTGAGGCGAATGTTGTTCACTTTCGTGCCGCGCTTGATCACGTCGCTCGAGCCTTTCACTTTTAGGTCTTTTATCACGGTTACGGAATCGCCGTCATTTAGGATATTCCCGTTGCTGTCTTTTACTTCCATTGGTTTGATTTTGCGCAAAGGTAGCATTTTCGGCCGTTCGCGCATTAGCACAAATCAAGTTGACACGCCCGAAAACGATGTAACCGATCTTTCAC
>JBCNQO010000396.1:0-3114 GCA_039592825.1 Flavobacterium sp. | reverse complement strand
GTTGTAGCCAAAAATAAGTATCAGTATCGCGAACATTCCCATCACGCAGCCTTCGTTCGAACTACTGCCTACATCGGAAGGTTTGCTTTCGGGCTTTTCAGAAAACAGCAGGAAATCGGGATAAATATGGCAAAAACCGCCTTTTACGCCAATGACTTTCGGATACTGATTATTTTCCGTCATAACCGAAACGTCTTAACTGACGCGCGTTCGAACGCCAATCTTTGTTGACTTTCACGTAAGTTTCAAGATGGATCTGTTTGTCGAAAAACTTCTCTAGATCGGCTCTGGCCTCGACGCCAACGCGCTTCAAAGCCGCACCTTTGTGACCGATTATGATGCCTTTTTGGGTATCGCGTTCTACCATGATCACGGCGCGAATGCGGATGATTTTTTCGTCTTCTATAAATTCCTCGGTTTCGACCTCAACCGAATATGGAATCTCTTTTTTGTAGTGGATAAGAATTTTCTCGCGGATGATCTCGTTCACGAAAAAACGCTCGGGTTTGTCTGTGAGTTGGTCTTTCGGATAGAACGGTGGCGAAGGCGGCAAAAGTTCCACGATACGGCCAAAGACTTCGGGCACGTGAAAATTGTTCAGGGCCGAAATCGGATAAATCTCGGCATTCGGCAATTTCTCTTTCCAATACGAAATCTGGCCTTCCAATTGTTCCTGGTTCGAAGTGTCGATCTTGTTCAAAAGCAGCAAAACCGGAATTTTCGAGTGTTCAATCTTCTTGAAAAAAGCCTCGTCCTTCAAAGCTTGCTCGCCAATTTCCACCATGTAGATCAAGACGTCGGCATCTTCAAAAGCCGATTTCACGAAATGCATCATCGCCTCTTGCATCTCGTAAGCCGGTTTGATGATTCCCGGAGTGTCCGAAAAAACGATCTGGAAATCTTCTCCGTTCACGATGCCAAGGATTCGGTGGCGCGTAGTTTGTGCTTTCGACGTAATAATCGACAGACGTTCACCCACGAAAGCGTTCATGAGCGTTGATTTTCCTACGTTCGGATTCCCGATGATGTTGACGAAGCCAGCTTTGTGCATGATTTGTATTTTGGGCAAAATTAGCAAAAACAAAGCGATGCAAGCCACAACTCGGGCTTTAAGTCGGGAGATTTAAGCGACTTCTGGCTTGTAAGGCTCAAACTTGTTCTTGCGAAGGTTCATGCCGTAAGTGTAATTGGTAGAAAGGATCACGTCGTTGCAGTCGAAATGCTTGATCACGCCGTCTTTCTGCAAGGCCACGACCCAACAGCTGTTCTGGTGCATTCCGTAGTCGATGATGAGAATCGCCTGACCCGTTCCAAGTGGCGTCTCTACGAGTATCGAAGGGTTTAATTGGTGTATCATGAGTGTGTTGTTTCAAGCAAAGATAGCTTCGCGAACGCGCTGTGACTTACAAAATTGTCCAATTGCCTTGCAGGATTTTCGTCGTTATTTTTTAGTTCGGACGAATTCTGAGTCGATAGCTTTGTAAATTAGGGTTCAAATCGACATTATGGTTTTAGGAGTTTACTGGTATTTTGGTTTTCCCGACGGATTATACGATTTCAAAAGACTCAATTACACAAAAGGAATTGGCGGACGATCTGATGTGGACGCCGAACTTTTTGTCGTTTTCGAATCGGAATTTGCCGATGAAATTGTGGCCGAAATAGAAATCCTGTTCGAGAAATTTTCCGACGCGGCCATTTTCATGTGGCGCGATTCCAATAAAATTCAGCTAACTGTCGGCGGACGCCAAATGTTCGACTACGATTTCCTTGCCGGATTGGAAGTAGAGAAAATCCTTGAAAAATATTCGGTCGTGCCGAAGAAAAACGTCGAATGGAACGAGTCGCACTTCAAAAACTGGCATTCCGAAAAACGAAAACCGTCGACGCATCCCGAGTTTGCGCAAATCGTCGGTTCGCCTTTAAGAACTTTTGAGGCCGAAACGTTGTCGCTTCGAATCGATTGCCACATCGAGACTTCCGACAAGGAAAAATTTATATCCGATCTTAAAAATCTGGCGCAAGACGAAAAGCTGTCGGTATTTTATTATCTCGAAAACCACATGGAAGCGACGACAAACCTGATGCTGTTTTTCACCAACGGACGTCAAGGTTTGGGCTTGAATCCGATGCAATCCACAGACATAAAATCGTTCGAGAACAACTTTCTCGAAATCCTCGAAAAGCATCGGGCAAAGCTAACACACGTTGGCTCGCTCGACTTTTATCCGAAAGGAAAACCGATAGAAATCCTGATGATTGACCGAGAATTCGTCATAGAAGATTGATCCGACGCAAGTCAAAAAGCCAGAAATTACTCTTCCGAAACGATCTTGCTGGCGCTTCTGTAAAGGAAATTCCCGTAAATGTGACGGCGCGCGAACCTTGCCGGAGAATCGGCGTTGATCATTTTGATGTAAGTGTTTTTGGGAATCCCGAAATACTCGTAACTGCTTCCGTCGGCAAAATTCACGTAAAGCGTCTGGTTTTCCAGGTAAAACTCCAAAATTGCCGAAGTCGCCGTTGTTTGCTGGTATTCCGCCTTGGTTTTCTCGAGCGTTTCTGGCGCGATACTCACCAAAAAGTGATAGGCCGCGATGATCTCGGTGCTTTTTTCCTCGGCCAAAGCGCGCTCGTTCTCGTCCTGGATCAAATCCGGATGAATGTCTTTCATGGCGTTGCGATAGACTTTCTTGAGTTCCTTGAGCGTGGCATCTTTGGTAACTTCAAGCAGCGTGCGGTATTCGGCGATTTTCTTCGTGTTCATTTTAGGATTTGTTTTACCGGCGACATCGTTTGTATCCGGGAAAGGAAATAAAAAAACCACCAATTTTCATTGATGGTTTCTAGTAGCGGGAACAGGACTCGAACCTGTGACCTTCGGGTTATGAGCCCGACGAGCTGCCTACTGCTCTATCCCGCGATGTTTCGAGTGCAAATATACAACGATTATCTATGTGCGCAAGTTTATTTTGAGAAAAAATCAATTTTCTGGTAAAAAGGTGCGCTTTGAATGTATTTTTCCTACCAGAGATAACGGTTCATATTGTCTGTATCTTCGTAGAAATCAGGATATCCGAAAGCTTCTTCTTGTTCCTTTTCGAACTCCGATTT
>JBCNQO010000395.1:0-3116 GCA_039592825.1 Flavobacterium sp. | reverse complement strand
GTCCGAGCGCTGCTATCTCTGGAAATCGCAGCCAATGCGTTGTTTCTCATCGCCAGTTTGTAATCTCCTGTGATGGAATCGATATTCGCCAATAGTTTGTAAGCGTCTTGCAATTTGTGTTTCGCCGGCGTTTTACCCAAATAATCTATGGCGTCCTGAACGCGTTTGCGTGCCTCGGCATATTGTTTTTTGGCGAAATGATATTTTCCCAACGCAACCGAAAGCGTCCCGAAAGTTGGTTTTTTGACCTGTTGGGAATCGAGATATTTCTGGGAATCTTTTACATAATTGTCGGCATACTGTGGTTTTCCCATATCAGAATACGACTCGAGAATAGACATAAGCGGAAAATCCTGATAGGCGTAATCTACATAAGGATAGAAATCTTCAGAAACCTTGAGGTATTTCTGTGCCTCGGAAAATTTGTGCTGCTTAACGAGAGTGTTGGCCAGAAAGCGGCTCAAAATTACGCGATAACGCACCAAATCGTAATCGTCGAGCAATTTGTAAGCCTTTTCATAGTAACCGACAGCCGTGTCAAAACGCTGCATGTCGCGGTACATATTGCCGATGGTGATGTAAATCGTGATGTTATAGTAATCGTCTATCTTGTTCTTTTCGATGATCTCGACGGCTTTCAGGTTGGCGGCCAAAGCTTTCGCGTGATTCGAAGTGCTCGTGTACAACATTCCGTAAAAAGCATAAAGGCTGGAAACGTTTACAACGCCGGCCTTTTCGTAATGCAAACGCGCCTTGTCGAGCAGTTCCAGAGTGGTGTCGAAGTCGCGCAAAAGACTGTAGCTTTCGGCCACATTCTCGTAAGCTTTGCCAATTATCGCGTGGTCGTTGCTTTCCAGACTTATCTTGAGCATTTTTTCGGCCATCGGGATCACTTTGTCGGGCGAATTCGTGTATCGAAAGGAATTGTAAAATGCGCGATAGGCCTTGGCGAGCAACCTCTTGTCGCTGGTTTTTTCCAGGATCGCTATGGCTTTGTTGGCGTAGGCAATCGATTTTTCGTAGTTCAATTCATAGTCGAGTAACTTCGAATAGGCAATGTCCGTTTCGGCTTTCTCGATAGCGGTTTTGGCTGTCGCTTCGGCAGTTTTCAAATAGAACTTTGCCGAATCCTGAGAACTTTCAAAGCCTTTCCTATTGGTTTTTTCGGTGTGGAATTCGGCCAGTTCCAATGCCGACCTGAAGCGTTGCGAAGACGTTTTTGCTTGTAATTTCTGTTGAATCAGCGCTTTGTAGGATTTTGTTTGCGGTTGCGCTTCCGCGGATGGCATCGGTGAAAAAACAACCCATCCCATCCAGAAAAAAACAGCTTTGACCGATGCCTTACGCGTAAAATTTCCCATAGTTCCAAAAAATTATCCGAGCAAAAAATCCCGGTTGATACCCAATTTTTTCATTCGCGAATTCAATGTCGACGCCGGTAAACCCAGCAATTCCGCAGCGCCGCCCGAACCCCAGACTTTTCCGCGGCATTTCTTTAACGCGCGTTTGATGTGGTCGCGTTCGTTGGCCTCGATGGTCTGGAAACTATCCGATAAGACATTTGATTGATGATGTTCCAGGATATGGTTTTTCGGAAGCTGCAATTCGTGTATCACATTGTCCCGACTCAGGATCATGCCGCGTTCGATGAGGTTCTCGAGCTCGCGGATATTTCCCGGCCAATGGTAATTCAGCGCATCACGAATTGCGTCTTTGGACAAACTTTTGGCGTCTTTGCCCATCTTTCGGTTGAAATTTCCTACGAAATGTTCGGCCAGCAACGGAATGTCGTCTTTCCTGTCGCGCAAAGGCGGAAGCGTGATCGGGAAAATGTTGAGCCTGTAATAAAGGTCTAACCGGAATCTTCCCGAGGCGACTTCCTTTTCGAGATCGCGGTTGGTCGCGGCGATTATCCTTACATTGAGTTTGATGGTTTTGTTTTTGCCCAATCTTTCGATCTCTTTTTCCTGAAGTACACGCAAGAGTTTTCCCTGAAGTTCCAAAGGCATTTCGCCCAATTCGTCCAGGAAGATCGTACCGTTGTTGGCCATTTCGAACTTGCCGATGCGTTTGTCTACCGCGCCTGTAAAAGCGCCTCGTTCGTGCCCAAAAAGTTCCGACTCGATGAGGTTCGCGGGAAGAGCGGCGCAGTTCACGCGAACCAGCGGGCCGTTTCTGCGCTGCGAAAGATTGTGGATGCATTGGGCGATGCGTTCTTTTCCCGTGCCGCTTTCGCCCAAAATTAGCACAGAAGTGTCGGCTGGAGCGACTTGGGAAACATGGTCGAGCACATTCAGCAACAAATGGCTTTTGCCGATAATGCCGTGAAAAGCAGAATCTTTCGCTTTGGATTTGGACGCGATTTCGGGCTTGACGTTAACCGAATTCAGTATTGGAATTTTCTCTACCGACAACATTTTCTGGATGGCCTCGGTGAGTATGTTCTTGAACGTCCGCAGCAGCGTAAGGTGTTCGCGCCTGTAAACATCGGCATTACGGCTGTAAAGATAAAAGCTGAACATTTGGTCGCCCGGCAATTCCATTGGGAAAACCAAAAGCGAACGCATCTGGAAGTGTTGCCGGATAAGGCGTCGCATTGAAGGTTTGCTAGCCATTGCTTCGAAATCTTCGGCATTCGCGATTACGGGAATCGTCTCGTTTGGAGTGGTCGCCTGAAGTGTGGCGATTTCGGCTATCGATTTTCGCGTCATGTTCGAGAGTTCCGAAAGTCCTATTATCTGATATTCGTCGAAACCGATTCTTAGGTAACTCACGGCGTTGTAAGGAATTTCGCCCGTCGTCTTGAATCCGGCTACCATATAATCGAATGGAATATACGTTTGGAGCGCTTTGGCCGTGGCGAGCATTTTCTGTTCCCAACCGTCGTCGCTGGCGGCGATCTGTCTTAGTTCGAGCCTTAGTTTGTCTTCTTTCATCATGTTGGCCTCGGCGCTGTTCTCGTGCCGGAACTGGGCAATCTCGAGCGTGACGAGCAAATCGCGTTCGCGGAAAGGCTTCACGACAAAGCCTTGCGGTTGCGTGGTTTTGGCCGCCATGAGAATGTCGTGATTGGAATTGGCCGAGACGAAAATGAAAGGGATGTTGCGTTCGCGCAA
>JBCNQO010000394.1:0-3131 GCA_039592825.1 Flavobacterium sp. | reverse complement strand
AGACATAAACCACATCGTGCCTTTCGTGCGATAGATTCTAGTCGCATACCAAATCCCGAAAACCAACGCGATCAGCAACAAAAAAATGCAGATTGCCAATCGCGCAGGTGAAGGATTCGGCAAGTAAACGATTCCCGAAAAGAACAATGCAAAAAGTACGGGCGATGCCACGATTTGCAGCCAGCCCACGATTTCCATTATCCGTTCGAAGATTCGCGACATCACTTTTTACTTTTGATCCAATTGTCGATTTTACGTTCTAGCAAAGCCAGCGGCATCACGCCACTTTCCAGAATTCTCGCGTGGAATTCCCTAATGTCGAACTTTTTGCCCAATTCGGTTTCGGCTTTTTTGCGCAATTCGATAATCTTCAACTGACCTATTTTGTAAGACAAAGCCTGACCTGGCATGGCCATATAGCGTTCTACTTCCATGACGATTCCGTCGGCAGGTTCGGCCTCGTTTTCCATTTTGTATTTTATGGCTTGTTCGCGTGTCCAGCCTTTCCAATGTAGACCAGTATCAACTACAAGTCTTGTCGCGCGCAGCATTTCGCTTCCCAACATCCCGAAGTATTGGTAAGGATCGTTGTACAAACCAAGCTCTTTCCCAAGACTTTCGGTGTACAAAGCCCAGCCTTCGCCTTCTGCGCCAAACCACGCAAATTTCCTGAAGTCTGGTAGCTCTTTGTTTTCCTGTTGCAGTGAAATCTGGAAATGATGCCCCGGAATCGCCTCGTGCAGGAACAAATCCTCATCCGCATAATAATTGTAGTTTTTCACATCTGGAATCGGCACGTAGAAAATGCCAGGACGAGAACCGTCGGCCGCGCCTTGAATGTACTCGGCAGAAGCACTTTTCTCACGGAAAGCCTCGGTTCGCCTGATCTCGAAAGGGGTTTTGGGCTGAAGCGAGAAAAACTTGTCCACGTTGGGTTTGATGATGTTGTGGATGCGCTCGAAATTCGCGATCACCTGTTCGGGTTTCGTGAACGGCTTGAGTTCCTTGCGTTCGCGCACATAGTTGAAAAACTCCTTGATGTCGCCTTTAAAACCAACCTGTTCCTTGACTTTTTCCATCTCGGCACGCAATCTCGCCACTTCTTTCAAGCCCAATTCGTGAATCTGGTCTGGCGTCATATTTGTGGTCGTAGTCCATTGTTTTACATAGACTTTGTAAGCGTCTTTCCCGAAAGGCAATGCGCCGTAACCACTGGTTTCACGCGAAGCCGGCAAGTATTCGTTCTTGAGGAAATCGACCATTTGCTTGAACTTGGGTTCGAGTTTTTCCTGAATTGTTTTGGAATAAGCGTCGGTAAGTTCCTTTTTGGTTGCATCAGACAAATCTTTCGGCAACGTCTTGATTGTCGTGTAGAACAAATTGTCCTCGACCTTTTCGGTAATCATGTCCTCAAACTGCGGAATCACTTTCACGGTCAAAGATTTGGGCAAAACCACTTTTTTGGCAAGGCCTTTTTTCATGTAAACCATGGCCGAATCCATCCAAACGGCATATTTTTCCATACGCGTCAAAAAGTTGCGATAGTCTTTTTCGGTCTTGAAAGGCTGTGCCGATTCACCGCCGGCCAATTGCCCCATCGTGAGCGGAACGCCATAAAATTGGTTCACGGGTACGAGATTCGTAGGATGTTGCAAAAGCTCCAAACCAACTTCGGTTTCCCATTTTATGATGTCAAAACTGATCTTTTCCTCGGCAGAAAGCCCAGTCGTATCCACTTTCGTAAGTTCCGACTGATACTTTTCGAAAAACTTTTTCTGCTCGGCACGATACGAATCGGTCATCTCGAACACGAGTTGGTCGTTGTATTCGTTCTGTCCGTTCAAGGTCGCGTCCAAAGGCGCCAATTTGTTCTTTCCGTCGAAGTAATTTTTGGTCAAAGCCGTAAAATCCATACTGTCTTTTTGTTCCGATTTGTTGCAGCTTACTAGGATAGCGGCCGTAATTGCCACAAGCGAAATTTTTTGTACAATCCTTCTCATATTAACCGTGATAAACGCGCGAGGCGATGATTTTTCCGTTTTCTACTTCTAGTACTTCGGCAACTAACAAATCGTCTTCGCCTTCGAGTTCGCGCACATATTCCATAAAAACCTGTCTGTCATTTGCGGTCAAAGCCGTGATCTTATAGAACAAGGTTGGCAAGCGATCGAATGCATCCCGCCACCAGGCGCGCATGGCGTCTTTTCCGGTAACCAAACCATTGGTTTCGGGCTGTCGGATTTTTAGTTTCGGGCTGTAATGTTTGGCATCGTCGTGGTAAAGCGACAGCAAGCGCTCGAGGTCTTTTGCGTTGAAAGCGTCCATCCATTGAACGGCAATATTTTCTACGGACATTTTAAGGAATTTGAAATTTCCCTAAATGTACGCAAATGTGTTTAAGCCGCATTCATTTCGGAATCGAGCCACAGAAGTTCGCTCAAGCAAGGATTGGCGCTCATGATGAGTTGCCATTTCTGTCGCTCTTTCCACGTTTTGATGTCTTTCGCACGGCTGTCGGCCACAGACATTTTCGGAAATGTCTCGAAATAGATCAGGTGAACGGGTTGCATGTCTTTCGAGAAAGCCGAACAGGCGATCTGGCGATGTTCTTCAAGCCTTTCGGGCAAATTGTCGGTCGCGCCAACGTAGAGATACGTTCGGGTCGCGTTGGTGAGAATATACAAATAAGAAAATTGCATGGCGTATAACTTTTGGGGCAAGTTACAACCATGCAATTTCTGTCGGTTACAGAAAATCTGTAAAAAATGTTAATGTTTTTGAGCGAAAGGATTGTCGTCCAAAGATTTCAGAAAAGCGATTACCTGACGCACTTCAGACTCGTTCAAGTCAAGCGGATCGCCCGAAAGCGTTTGGTTCGTGACCGGAATTCCAAGCCCGAGACCACCGCCTTTGTTGTAGAAATCCATGACTTCCTCGAGCGTCGAATAAGCGCCATTGTGAAAATAGGGAGCCGTAAGATTCACGTTGCGAACCGTAACGGTTTTAAACGATTGATTGTAAATCCAGGCCGATTTTTCGGTCGCGGTCTTGTTCGAAATCCGTCCGGGATCGGTGTCGGCCAAAGTCGTTTTCGGGTTTTGCTGAAGCCCCAGAATCTCGCTCTCGTTCTC
>JBCNQO010000393.1:0-3132 GCA_039592825.1 Flavobacterium sp. | reverse complement strand
CTCTTCGTCCTGGGAATCTTCCGGGTCGTCGGGGATATGCAGGAACTCTACAGGCAGACCGAGCTGAAAGGACAGGAGTTGAGCAGATCAGCAAGACTTCCATTGCCGTCTATTCCACATCTTCGTCAGACAAAGACATCGAGGCCACTTTCAACAGCGGCGCCAACGTCTACATCAAGAAACCCAGCGATTACTCCATGCTCAAAAAGATCATCAAGGCGGTGCTCGTTACAGACTGGAGCAATTACGACCGCAACCCGCACCGAGAGACGTATCTGCTAAGGCTCTAAAAATAAAGGCCGCCCGAAAGCGACCTTCATCCCAAAGTTACCCACTAGAACCGCATCCCAACGCCAAAGCCTATCAGCAAAGGATCGATCTTGACCTCGGCGGGAATCGACAACCCGCTCGAAAGGTTGGACGCGTCTACTTTTACGTCGGTTTTGAGCCAGATTTTCTTCACGTCCACATTAATGAAGAAAGTGTCGTCCAGAAAAAGGTCAAACCCGATTTGGGCTGCGTATCCGAAAGCGTTGTCATAGGACACATTTTTCACCGTCGGGCCTTCGTCCACTCCATAAAAAATCGTGTAGTTCACGCCTGCTCCAACGTAAGGCTTGAAAACCTTGTCGATCGCGTAAAAATGGTATTGGGCCGTGAGCGTCGGTGGCAACAGCCAGACTTTTCCCAGATTCACTTCGGCAGACGTTGGGCCGCCAATGGCCGAAAGATCCGAGGCGACCGTGTTGACTTTGTGGGGCGTGGTTCCCAGAATGAGTTCGGCCGCGAAATTTTTGGTAAAGAAATACGTGAAGTCCAGCTCGGGCACGAAGGAATTTCCCAGCGAGACATCGCCGCCAATGATGCCAACTTTGGCACTTTCATCTGGCACGACGGCTAGTCCGCGAAGACGCACCTGCCAATTCTTGTCGTGATTTTCCTGCTTTTGTTGAGCCAATCCGCCAAAGCCGAAAATCGATACGGCAAAAAGCGATAGAAACAATCGTTTCATGTTTAGATATTTAGTGTTACTGAAACAAAATTGCTCCGGAATTGTAACCTGCGACATGACAAAAATCATAGCCCGAGAGCTTTCTTTTTAAGATTTTTTAACATACCTTGAACGATGTCTAAAGGCGACTAAAGTTTATTTTTACGTGAAACAAAAAACAACGCAGATGGACAAAATGAAGCGGCCAACTTTCCAGCGGCCGAAACCCGATGACTTCTTTATGAAACTGCACAAGGAAGTCGAGGAAACCATCCTGAAAAACAAAACTTACTACTGGCAGAACGTCGGGAAAGCCTTTCTTTTTCTGGCAATGTATTTCGGACTTTACGCTTGTATACTGTTCTTAGGAAGCGACACGTCATTATTATATTTTTTCTACGTCTTGCTCGGATTCACGACTATAATGCTGTTCATAAATTCGTTTCACGATGCGGCGCACGGCGCTTTGTTCAAAAAACCCAAATACAATCGCGCCTTTATGTATGTGTTGGAACTTTTTGGCACGAACAACTGGCTTTGGCAAAAACGCCATATCGGTTTGCACCATCCGTTGCCGAACGTTCCCGATTGGGATATTGACATCAAACAGAGCGACATCATCAGGATTTTCCCGACAAGTCCGCTGTTGAATTTGCACAAATACCAGCACGTTTACATGTGGTTCATTTATCCGTTGTATACGCTCAATTGGCTTTACATCCGAGATTTCAAGGACTTTTTCGGAACGAAGGACAATTACGTAAAACAGGTGACGAAAATTCCGGGAATCGAGGTCTGGAAACTTTTCACGGCGAAGATTTTCAATTTGGCCTATATGCTGATTATCCCGATGCTCTTGCTGCCCCAGGCCTGGAACGTGATCCTGGGAGCTTGGATCGTTTACCACCTTTCGGCAAGCGCATTGGCGGTAATTGCACTGGTTTCGACCCACGTGGATGAAGATGCGGTTTTCCCGATAGCGCCCGAAGACGGCAAATTCGAGACGACTTGGGCCGAACACCAGATGATTGTGACCAAGGATTTCAGCGCCGACAGCCCGATCGCGAACTTCATCTACGGCGGATTCACGCACCACGTTGCCCACCATTTGTTCCCGGCGGTCGCCCATACGTATTACCCTAGAATCACGCCGATCATCCGCAAATACGCCGCGGAATACGATCTGCCTTACACTTGTTATCCGTTTGCACATGCCGTTCGTTCGCATTTTCGATTGCTCAAGAACAGCGGAAAATCTGAGAACATATTTATGCACGGAGAGATTTAGTTTAGTGGCAGTGGAAGTAGCAGTTTGCACAGAACACATTCACGACTCAGACTCAGGTACTCAGGCACTCAGGCACTCAGGCACTTAATCACTTCAGCACTTTAAACACTCAAATGAAACTCATCTTCGCCTCCGCCAACAAAAACAAAATCGCCGAAATCAAATCGATGTTACCCGAAAACTTTGAGATTCTGGGTTTGGACGACATCGGTTGCACCGAAGAAATTCCCGAAACCGCCGATACGATCGAAGGCAACGCTATCCTCAAAGCCGATTACGTGACCAAGAATTACGGCTACGACTGTTTTTCGGATGATTCCGGATTGGAAGTCGATGCGCTTAACGGCGCGCCCGGCGTTTATTCGGCCAGATATGCCGGGGAGTCAAAAGACGCCGATGCCAATATGGACAAACTCTTGCTTGAACTCGGCGAAAACGGGAATGGCGGCGCTCAATTCAAAACGGTAATCTGCCTGAACCTTAACGGACAACAATTTTTGTTCGAGGGAATCGTCCGCGGAAGCATCATTCGCGAAAAACGTGGCGATCAAGGCTTTGGCTACGACCCGATTTTCGTGCCAGACGGAAAAGACCTCACTTTTGCGCAGATTCCGATGCACGAAAAGGCGCTCATGAGCCATCGCGCGATCGCTTTTTCGAAGCTTGTGGCGCATCTGAAAAAATAACCATTTGATTTTCAGATAGAAATAAAAGTTCATTAGAATAGGTTTAGCGATTTATTCCACGTACCTTTGCGCCCAATTTTAAAAACGTAAAATGAACAAATTCGAACAATTAGGTTTAAATGAATCCCTCTTACAGGCTGTCGCGGACATGGGATTCGAAAACCCAT
>JBCNQO010000392.1:0-3138 GCA_039592825.1 Flavobacterium sp. | reverse complement strand
TTTCTGTCGAAAGTAAGAGCGCGGTTGGCGAAGCATTGATGTTCGTTGTTCGTTGTTCGTTGTTCGTTGTTCGTTGTTCGTTGTTCAAAATTAATTTTCCTGCATCAGACAATTCAAAATTCAACAACCAAAAAGCTTGAGAAATCCAAGACCGAAAATTTCCCATCTAAAATCAAAAACTGCCTTCAAATGGAGCATCGCCGTAGTAACGTTGGTGACTTTTTTCGTTTGGTTTTTCGGAATAACGAGCCATTCGACGCTTTATCACAATGCGATTTTGTCGACTTCGATCATCGCGATTTCACTTTTGACGTTTACGACTTTCGGACTTTATAAAGGTTTTCGAGTAAAAGACGACATGGGAAATGTTTTGGACCGATTCGATTTCAACAAAGTCAAAATTGGCGAAGCGGCTTTTGAGGATTCAGACGGATTCGATTTTGGAGATTCGATCCTTGCCGCTATCCTGAGTTTCTTTGTTTGGATTCTGGTCGGATTCATTTTCGCATTTATCCTGAACGCGATCGGTGCTTTTATCTGGTTCACTTTCCTGACGCTTGTTTCTATGGTTTACTGGATTTTCATTCGGGCTTTGCGGATGATTTTTGGGAAATCGCGTGTTTGCAAAGGGAATTTGGGCAAGAGTTTAGGATTTGGGGTTTGTTATACTTTGCTTTTTACCGGATGGTTTTTTGGGGTGATTTTTGTTGCTCACGCCATTTGAGACAAAAGCGAAGTCTGCGACTTCCCGAACCGCGTGTCGGAGTTTGCAACTCCGACTTCAGCACTTTAGCACTCCAGCACTAAATCTCCGGCACTCAGGAACTTTTTTTCGCACTCAGGAACTTTCTTGTCCTAGTTCAATGCCCAAACCCAAAATGTGCCGCAACTTTGCCATGTAAATAAACGACAACGCAATGGACAAAAGAGATTTCATAAAAAAAGGCCTGATGGGAACAGGAATGTTCGTCGCCTCGGCCGCAATGGGCGATGTGCTCAAAAACGACATTGACGAGATCAAGGAATTGGAACCGGTGGGATTCAATCATTTGCCGAATACCGATTCAAAAATCCTTGAAAATACGGTCTTGCACAAAGCCGAAAGCCGCGGACACGCCAATCACGGTTGGCTCGATTCGCACCACACTTTCAGTTTTGCCAACTATCACAATCCAGAAAGAATGCACTTTGGTGTTTTGAGGGTTTTGAATGACGACAGAGTCGATGCCGGAAAAGGCTTCGGACGCCATCCGCACGACAACATGGAAATCATCTCGATTCCGCTCGAAGGCGATCTGGAACACCAGGATTCAATGGGAAATACGGCCGTTATCAAAAAAGGTGACATTCAGGTGATGAGCGCCGGAACAGGAATTTTCCACAGTGAATACAACAAGAACAAAGACAGATTGACGAAATTCCTTCAGATTTGGGTCTATCCGAACAAAAGAAATGTCACGCCGCGATACGACCAGATTTCGCTGAAATTGTCAGACAGACACAACAAACTCCAGCAAATCCTGTCGCCGAATGCCAATGACGAAGGCGTTTGGATCCATCAGGACGCGTGGTTTCACCTGGGAACTTTCGACAAAGACAAAAAAGTCGATTACGACCTCAAGAAAAAAGGAAACGGCATTTATGCATTCGTTATCAAAGGCGATTTCCAGATCGGAAACATCGAAGTCAACGAACGCGACGGCCTGGGAATCTGGAACACGTCAACAATCGACATCAAAGCAAAATCCCAAGACGCAGAAATACTTTTAATGGAAGTTCCGATGCAACTCGGTTAAACAACTAATCACTAATAACTAAAATCTCATCACAAATTAAATTCAAATATTATGTCAACAACTAAATGGATCCTGGATCCAACACACTCAGAAATCGCATTCAAAGTAAAACACATGATGTTCACCAACGTTTCGGGTAAATTCGACACTTTCGAAGCCACTGCAGAAACAGACGGAGACGACTTCACGACAGCGAAAATCGAATTCACGGCAGAAACAGCTTCTGTAAACACCGGAAATGCAGACCGCGACAACCACTTGAGAAGCGCCGACTTTTTCGATGCCGAACAATTCCCGAAAATCACGTTCAAAGCGGGCGGATTCGTTAAAAAATCTGGAGACGATTTCACTTTGACAGGCGACCTTACTTTGCACGGTGTGACCAAACAAGTCACTTTGGACGCAGAATTTGGCGGACTTTTGCAAGATCCGTGGGGAAACACCAAAGCGGCTTTCTCTATCAACACCAAAGTGAACCGCAAAGATTGGGGCTTGAACTGGAACGCGGCTCTTGAAACAGGCGGCCTTTTGGTAAGCGAAGAAGTGCGTTTCGCTATCGAATTGCAGTTCGTAAAACAATAATTCCTTTCCCGATTGATGCGTCAGTCGGGAAAAATTGTTTCAAGACCTGACGAATTCGAGCGATTTGTCGGGTCTTTTTTTTATGTTCCGATATCCGGATCAAAACAAAAAACTTTAAATCAGAAATCATGACAAAAGTCTTGTATATCGGGCGTCATCCCGAAATTCTGGAAACCGTCCTAAGACTCATAAACGCCAAAGAAGACTGGTTCGCGCTTGGAGCGGAATCAGACGAAGAAGCCATTTCGCTGTTCCAGAAACACGAATTCGACGTAGTGCTTCTGGGCTGCGGACTATCCGACGAATGCGAGAAAGCGCTAACCCAAAAGTTCGGCGAACTCAATCCCGAAATCCCGGTCGTACTGCATTACGGCGGCGGAAGCGGTTTGCTCACCAACGAACTGCTTTCGGCTCTGGCATAAAAAAAACCCGCTGAATACAACGGGTTTTTCCTGCAGAAATATAGATATGAGAAATCCTATTATTATTCTTCGGTTGCGATCGCGGTGTTCCCTTTGTCAAGTTTGTTGGCAACTTTAAGAGTTGTAGCAACGCCTTGTTCGTTTACCATCGTCATGTGCATTGTGTCAAGCGAAGCCAGTTTTTGAGAAACCAATCCATTAAAACCGTTGTAAGAAATGTTCAACTCACGAAGTTTCTTAAGGTTTTCGAGTTCGAAAGGCACTTGTCCGTTGAACTTGTTTTCGAAAAGGCTAAGGTTTTCCAAAGACGCCATTTTAGCCATGTCTGGGCTCAATCT
>JBCNQO010000391.1:0-3153 GCA_039592825.1 Flavobacterium sp. | reverse complement strand
GTTAAGGCGCTTCGCTTAATTTTTGCTGGCTTTTTGGCAATGCATCCGATACCGATTTTGAACCATTAAGTTCATTAAGAGCATTAAGAATATTAAGGCGCTTCGCTTTAGTTGAGTTGAAATCCAGTTCGTTAGTTAGCTCCGAAATCTTTAACCATTAAGAAGTTAAGGAAAGTTAAGATTGTCGTGAAATCATGCGTCCAGATCTGTGAAAATCCAAGAGCGAAGCGAGAAATCCGTGCGATCCGTGTAAATCCGTGCATCCGTGGCAAAAGAAAAAAGATGCGAAGCATCCGTTGCAAAAATTAAGCACTGAGAAAAAGATCCAGATCCTTAAAATCCTTTAATCCGCGGCAAACAATAAAACCATTAAGAAGTTAAGGCAAGTTAAGATCGCCGTGAAATCATGCGTCCAGATCTGTGAAAATCCAAGAGCGACGCGAAAATCCGTGCGATCCGTGCAAATCCGTGAATCCGTGGCGAAAGAAAAAAGATGCGAAGCATCCAAAAAACATAAAAACATTCGTGGCCAATATTTAAACCACGAATGCACGAATATTTGCTGATAAGACAATCCGCGGAAGCGAAAAAAATCAAACCCCAAAATTTGAAGTTGCAAACGAACAACAAACAACGAATGTTGAAATTTCGTCCGAAACAACCCAAAACGCGCTTGGCAAAACGCGTCACAAGCCGTATTTTTACGCGTCCAAACCAAGTCCAAATTGAAAGATACCAACAAACATCAAGGCCTGAGAAACCAACTTGTGAAACTCCTGAGCGAGAAAGGGATAACCGACCAGAACGTACTTTCGGCGATCTCGAAAATCCCGCGCCATCTGTTTCTCGATTCGTCTTTCGAAGACTTCGCCTATCAGGACAAAGCCTTCCCGATCGGCGCCGGACAAACCATTTCCCAACCTTACACGGTAGCTTTCCAATCGCAATTGCTTCAGGTAAAACCAGACGACAAAGTGCTGGAGATAGGAACAGGTTCGGGCTACCAAACAGCCGTTCTGTGTATGATGGGCGCCAAGGTTTTCAGCATTGAACGCCAAAACGAGCTTTTCAAGACCACTTCTGTGTTGTTGCCAAAACTCGGCATCCGTCCCAAACACCTTTCGTTCGGCGACGGCTACAAAGGATTGCCGAATTTTGCGCCTTTCGACAGCATCATCGTAACGGCTGGCGCACCCATAATCCCGCCGGCGCTCCTGGCGCAACTCAAGATAGGAGGAAGGCTCGTGATCCCGTTTGGCGACAAGCACCAGATCATGACTTTGCTCATCCGTAAAGATGAGACGAAATTCGAGAAACACGAATTTGGTGAATTCCGTTTCGTACCTTTATTGGAAAACAAGAATTGATGACCAGAACTTTACTCGCTACACTTTTCGTTTCTTTTTCGGCATTTTCCCAAGGCTACACGAGCTATTTTACAGGAAATCCAACCAATATCACCACAACTCCAGAATTCGGCGTCTGCATGATGGGCGGCGCGACCGAACACGACAATGCCATGATCTGGCTGCTCGAAAAGGCCAACGGAGGCGACGTCGTGGTTTTGCGCTCGTCCGGAAGCGACGGTTACAACGATTACCTGTATTCGGAATTGGGCGTGAACGTGAATTCGGTAGAAACGCTCGTGATCACGTCGGTTGCCGGTGCGACTAATCCTTATGTGCTCGACAAAGTCGCCAACGCAGAAATGATTTGGTTTGCGGGCGGCGACCAATGGAATTATGTTTCCTATTTCAAGAACAACGCGCTCGAAGATCTGCTCAACAATCACATCAACGTAAAGCACGCGCCAATTGGTGGCACGAGCGCCGGAATGGCGATTTTGGGCGGCAAGTATTTCTCAGCCCAGAACGGTTCGGTCACGACGGCCGAAGCTTTGGCAAATCCCTATAATACTTACATGACGTTCGGCAACGACGATTTTCTCGAAGTTCCGCTGTTGCAAGACGTCATTACCGATACGCATTACGACGATCCAGACAGACGCGGACGCCATTCGGCCTTTATTGCGCGTTTGAGGAAAGACCTGAATCAGGACGTGAGAGGCATTGCGTGCAACGAATATGTGGCGGTTTGTTTCGACGAGTCGGGTCAGGCGCGTGTTTTTGGCGATTACCCGAATTATCAGGAGTTCGCGTTTTTCGTGGGAGCGCCGTGCCACAGTTTGAATCAGGCCGAAATTTGCGTGCCGGGTTCGCCGCTTACCTGGAACGCCAACGGCACGAATAACGCCTTAAGGGTTTACAAACTTCCGGGCACGATGAACGGGGCGAATTCGTTCGACATCAACCCGAATTTGTGGTGGCAATCGGGCAACGGATCGGGCGGAAGCTGGGAAATGTGGTGGATCAATTCGGGCGTTTTCAACACGCAACCGTCCATCGATCCAGACTGTAATCTGTCGGTTTCCCAGAACGAGCAATCTAAAATCCAAATGAGTCCGAATCCATTCGATGCATCAATTCAGGTATCGAATGTATCCGAAAGCCAATTCTCGATAATCGACGCATCGGGCAAACTTATCAAAATGGGTAAGACTTCGGGAAGCATAGACACGAGTTTCTTAAAACCCGGAATCTACTTTATGACGATAACTTCCAACGGGAAATCAGTCACTAGAAAAATGGTCAAACGCTAGTCTTTTTTGCCCAACATCGCTTTCAAGGATTCCATTTCCCTTAGCAATTTGTCGAATTGGTCGTCAAATTTGGCCGCGATTTCGTTAGATGTCAATTTCGCTTCCGCGGATTTCAAAGCTTTCAACGCCAATTCTTCTCCGTCGATTTCCGACAGGATTTTTTCGGTCAGCCAAGCCAAAACCGACGCATTCTGGTCAATGTCGAAAAGTTGCGACAAAGCCACAACCTGATTTCTCGTAGGACGTCTTTGCCCGTTCTCGAATTTGGAAACGAGTGCGGCATCGATCCCGAGTTTGTCCGAAACCTGTTTAACGGTAAGGCTTTGCGAGAGGCGACCGGCTTTGAGAAGTTCACACAATTGCTGCATCGCGCCCAAAAATTAACGGAATTCCTTCTTGATACGGGCTATGTCGCGTTTGGTGTCTTGCTCTTTCAAAGACTCGCGCTTGTCGTAGGTTTTCTTTCCGCGCGCCAATGCGATGTCGAGTTTGGC
>JBCNQO010000390.1:0-3157 GCA_039592825.1 Flavobacterium sp. | reverse complement strand
CTTGTAACGGTCGAGTTTCATGCCAGGCGTAATCTCGACAACATCACCGTTCACGCGAACTCTCAGGAAACCTTGTTTGGCGATCTGTTGGAACAGTTCGGCATAATGGCCTTTTCGCGCGCGAATCACCGGAGCCAGAATGTTGATGCGTTTTCCGTCGAAATCCTTCTGGATAAGTTCCTTGATCTGATCGTCCGAATAGCTCACCATCTTTTCGCCCGTGTTGTACGAATAGGCTTCCGAACCTCTCGCATACAAAAGGCGCAAAAAGTCGTAAATCTCGGTGATGGTTCCAACGGTAGAACGCGGGCTGCGGCTCGTGGTTTTCTGTTCTATGGCGATTACCGGAGAAAGTCCGTCGATCTTGTCAACGTCCGGACGCTCCAATCCGCCCAGAAACTGTCTGGCGTAAGCCGAAAAAGTCTCGATGTAGCGGCGTTGTCCTTCGGCGTAAATGGTGTCGAAAGCGAGCGACGATTTACCCGAACCCGACAAACCTGTAATGACTACAAGCTGTTCTCTCGGTATGGTAACGTCTATATTTTTGAGGTTGTGAACGCGGGCGCCGAGCACCTCTATCGTTTCGTCTGTCTTCTGCATAAATTCCGTGGCGAAATAGGGTGCAAAAGTACGATTTTGAAGCTGATTTTCAAGTGTCGGCCAGCCGTAAGATTGTGTTAAATCGTCAACCTTATTTCATCTCGATGCCATTCTGTTTCAGGATTTCTATGAACCGCGCTTCCTTGCCCGAATCCTTCATTTCGCGGTAGGCGACGCCAAGCAGTTTTTCTGCATCCGCGCGGTAAGGCGAATTGTGTTCTTTGTAGATTTTATAGGCTTTCGAGACGTTGTCGACACCTTTTTCGTAATCGGCGGTAAACATGATGTAAACGTTGGCCAATCCGTAGAAAACCTCGGGATTTTCGCTGTCTATCTTCGCAAGACGTTCATAAGCAAGTATCGCTTTGGGATAATCTTTCTTGTACATGTGCGCAATGGCGATGTTCTGCAGAGGCATCGTGCCATAAGGATTGATCTGAAGCGACTTCTCGTAGTATTCGATCGCTTTGTCGTATTGCTCGAGTCTTCTGTAGCAGATGCCGATGTTGTCTAGCGCGAAAACGAACTTCGGATCAATTTTGAGCGCTTTCTCGTACTTGGCGATCGCGCCCTTGAAATCGCCTTTTTTGGTAAGGTCGCCGGCTTCGTCGTAGTATTTCAGCGCGTCTGGGTTTTCGGAAACCGAGTTGAACGAAACCTTGTTGTTTTGCGCCATCTTTTCCTTTAAGGCCGCGCAGTTGTTCATGAGATAGCGCTCCATCTCGTAATAATGTTCGCGATAATCCTCGGATTCCTTGTTGACGTTGATCTCTATGGTGATGTTTTTCTTCTCGCCGCTTGTTTCCGACAAGTCAATGTCCATGAGCTTTTTGCCCATTTGGTAAGCGCCGACCTGTTTGTCGATACAGTCGCTCACATTGCCCGCGATCACTTTTTTGTCCACGTCGAAGGTGCGGATCGAATCGATGCATTTGCACGCATTCTCCGAAAGTTCTTTAAGGAGTTGACCTGATTTGGAAGTTTTGTCTTTTTCCTGGGCGTTTGCGGCGAAGCATCCGAAACAAAAAGCGAGAAACAACAGTTTGGTTTTCATGGCGTAAGTTTGGTGTTTCTCCAAAACTACACTTTTTCTGTAAACGGCCAAACGTTACTCAATAACCATCTGTTTGAGCTGTTCGCGGTAAGCCTCAAGTACGGTAACTTCACCCAGAATTCCGAAGTATTTGCCATTCTTGATCACGGGCAAAGTCTTGATGCCCGAAGTCTCGAACTTGTGCACGGCATTCGCGATGCCTTCCTCTAGCGAAATGACTTCGGTCGCCGGTTGGATGATTTCCTCGAGTTTGGTGAACTTGATACGATACGGATTGAAGATGATAGGACGTATGTTGTCCAGGCAAACGATCCCAACAAGATTGAACTTCTCGTCTATAACCGGAAAAATCTCCTGTTTGGTTTCCGAAAGGAAATTCACCAAAGTATCCATAGAATCCTCGGGCTTGAGCCATTTGGCGTCGTGTTGCACGAGTTTGAGTATGTCGATCGACAGTAAGATGTTTTTGTCCTTGTCAGATGTAAAAACCTCGTCTTTGTCGGCCAGCGATTTCACGTCCATGGAATGTTTCTCGAAAGATTTGGCCACGGCATAACTGATGGACGAAACGATCATCAAAGGCACCATAAGCCCGTAACCGCCCGTGATCTCGCCAATAAGGAAGATCGCGGTAAGTGGTGCGTGGAAAAGTCCGGCAAGGATGCCCGCCATTCCTACGATCGTGAAATTGCCCACGGGAAGTTGGTGCGTGAAAAGTCCGGTAAGGTTGACGAATTTGGAGACGAAAAATCCTAGGTAAGATCCCACGAATAGAGAAGGAGCGAAGTTGCCACCGTTTCCGCCGCTTCCCAAAGTAAGTCCCGTGGCGAACGCTTTGAGTAGCATCGTGATTCCGAGGAAAATCAGCAAAATCCAATCGCTGCTGCGGAAGCGCTCGAGCAAAGTGTTGTCCAGAAGCACACTCGGATTGTCATTCGACAGCGTTTTGATGCTTTCGTAACCTTCGCCAAAAAGCTGTGGGAAAAAGAAGATCAGCACTCCCAAAATCGTCGCCCCAAAGAACGCACGTTTGTAAGATTTGTTCTTCATCCCGGCAAAATAATGCTCCACTTTCTGGAAGGCTTTTGCGTGGTACAAAGACGTGAATCCGGCCAGAATCCCGAGCAAAACGTAAAACGGGATATTGTGGTAATCGAAAGTGTTCATCTGCTTGAACGAGAGCAAAACTTCCTCATTGAGCAAAATCGTCGAAACAAGTGCGCCGGTCGCAGCCGAAATGATGATGGGCACGAAAGCCGAAATCGTCACATCGGTCAAAACCACTTCAATGGCGAACAAGACTCCGGCAATAGGAGCGTTGAAAGCCGCGCCGATTCCCGCCGCGACGCCACAGGCCAAAAGCAAAAGCCGATCCTTTTGGGACAATCTATATTTCTGTGCGAAATTCGACCCGATGGCTGCTCCGGTAATCGTGATCGGGCTTTCGAGTCCGGCCGATCCGCCAAGGCCAACCGTTAAGGAACTCGTAACAATCTGGGCGTA
>JBCNQO010000039.1:0-8130 GCA_039592825.1 Flavobacterium sp. | reverse complement strand
TACTTTTTCAGATACTTCACAGACGGCTTAACCCAATAAATCCGCGCATCGGGAATAAAAAGATTACCTCTAACCCAAAGCGCGAGCTTCTCGGCAAAACTCTGTTTTTTTTGGTTTGGGATGATTCCCGCACTCATTTTCTGAACCTTCTTTTTCGAGAACATCGATGCCAAAGCATAAGGCTCGAAGATTTTCTTTTTAAGGATGGTCAGATTAGGGGAAACGTCTTTCGCAAGATTCTCGTCCACTATCGGATAAGTCGGATTCTCCGGAATGTAAACGATTGGCTCAATTTCGAATTCGGGAAGATATTTCACGAACTTGAGCCAGCGCTGCACGCCCGGACCGCCCGCGGGTGGCCAATAGTAGGTTATGATGAGAACCTTTTTCAACTCTTGTTTTGCTTGCGTTTCCTGTCGTAGAAAATGCCGCCGGCCGTCAAAAGTACCATGACGAGTGAACTGGCCAACGCTATTCCGCCACCGGTCTTTACCACCTGAGGCTCGAATCTGAACTCGATTTTGTGTTGCCCGGCCGGAATCGGCAAAGCGCGCAAGATGTAATCGGCCCTGAGGATTTCGGCTTTTTTGCCATCGATGTAAGCATTCCAGCCTTTCGGATAATAGATCTCACTGAAAACCGCCAATCCGGCATTCGGGTTCGCACTTTTGTAGCTGATGTAATTCGGTTCGTATTTGATCACTTCAATCGCAGCCGACACACTGTCTTTTACGAAAGTCTTGGCCGGAAGCAATTTTCCGAATTCTGTCGTATTGACGATTGCTGCATTTTTCGAGTCTAGTTTGTCGAGCGCCTTCATTTCGGCATCCGCGGAAGCGACTTCCTGAACCGAACTCACGAACCAAGCATTTCCGTTCGCCTCAGGATTCGGAATCGCGAACTCCTCGCCTTTCTCGTTGGTCTGAATCACGTATTTGGTGTTCAGAAGATTCAGTACTTCCAGATTGTTTTTGGCGATCTGATACTCGAGAATCTGCTCCATTCTTCTAGGGCGAACCGCGCTATAACCCGAAAGCGACTTGTGGAAATAAGAAGTTCTGGCGTTGTGGATCGCATTGATCTCGAACACGCGATAGTGCGTCGTATCTTGGGAAATGGCCAAATCGACTTGAGTCGGCTCGAATGGAACTTCTACTGAACGCGCATCGACGAAATCGTCTGCCTCGACATAATTCTTGTCTATGAAGAACAGGTCGCCAATCATCACGATTCCAACGGCAATCACGGTTGCGGTCGCATCGAGTTTGTTTTTCAGATAAAGGAAAAGTGCTCCGGCCACGATCAGAACCAAAAATGCCGAACGCAAAAGATCGGACGAGTAGAAACTCATTCGGTCAGCCTTTATCGCATCGACGAATTCCGGACCGTAATTTTTCATCATCATTTCATCGGTCGGACCAGAGAAATTGAACGAGCCCTTGAATACGAACAAAAGCGCGATGAGTCCGAAGAAAATCCCCGAAGCGATGTAAAGATCTTTGGTTTTGTTGGGTTTGTCCGACTTGAAGAAAGACGTCAATCCCATAATGGCCAACACCGGAAGACAAAGCTCAAGCACGACCTGAATCGAGGAAACCGCACGGAATTTGTCGTAAAGCGGCACGTTTTCTATAAAGAAATTGGTGAGTGAATCGAAATTCTTTCCCCAAGAAAGCAAAAGCGAAAGGATCGCTCCGGCCAAAAACGCGTACTTGATTTTTCTATTGTCGACAAAAAACGCAAGGATCGCAAGGAAGAAAACCACAGCACCAACATAAGCCGGAGCCGCAACAATCGGTTGGTCACCCCAATACAACGGCATGGAATCGATTCCGTGTTTGGCCTGTTCTTCGGGCACGCCTTGAGAAACCAAAAACTCGTAAGTATGACTGTTCGTGTCGAGTTTTTCACCGTTCGATCCACCAAAAAGTCTTGGCGCGATCAAGTCGAAACTTTCGGCTACACCGTAGCTGTATTCGGTGATGTAGCTGTAATCCATGGACGATTTCGTGGTGTTCTTCGAACCGTCCGGATTGAACGTGAGCTCGCTTTTGCCTCTAATCGAGAAATCGGCGAATTCGGCCGTGGCCAACAAATTCGACGCATTCACGCCAACGGCCAGAATTCCGGCTACGGCAAAAATCCCGAACGAGATTCCCAGTGGCTTGAACTCTTTGTCCTTAAAAGCTTTGTAGATATAATAGACGACGATCGCCAATAGCAAAAACAGCAAATAATACGTCATCTGGAAGTGGTTCGCATTGATCTCGAGTGCCGCGGCTACCATAGTGAGGATTCCGCCCGAGATCCATTTTCTTTTGAAAACCAATAAAACGCCTGCAACAACCGCGGGCATATAAGCGATCGCGTGCGCCTTGGCATTGTGCCCGACGCCGAGAATCACGATAAGATAAGTGGAAAATCCGAAAGCCAAGGCCCCAAAAAACGCCTTGAGCGGATCGGTCTTAAGCACCAGAAGCAAACTGTAGAAACCCAGGAAATAAAGGAAAAGATAGTCGGCCGGACGTGGCAGGAATCGCAGTAAATCGTCGAGTTTCCCGATGTAATCGTGCTCGTAGTTCGCGCCCATCTGGTAAGTCGGCATTCCTCCAAACGAGGAATTCGTCCAATAAGGCTCGCCTTTTCCGGCGGCACGAAAATCGTTTTGTTCCTTGGCCATTCCCGTAAATTGGGCAATGTCGCTTTGGTAGAGTTTTTTACCGGAAAGAACGGGATAGAAATAGATCAGGGAAACCAGCACAAAACCGACGATGGCCAGCAAGTGCGCGTAATACTTCGAAAATTGCTTCATGACTGTGTAATTCAGCCCAAAAATAATCAAAAATTACGGGTAGGAAATCTTATTAGTCGATTTCCTCGTAATCGATGTACTCGCCCACTTTCTTGGTTTCTTTGGACTTCGCGGCTTCAGACGAATCGTAACTCACCTCACCGTCGCGTTTACGGAAATCATCGTTGCGCTGTTGCTGCTGGCCAAAGTTCTGGTATTGGCCGAACTGTTGGCGCATATTGTCTTCGGCGTGCTGTACGGCTTTCTTGACGAGCATCGGGAAAAGCAGTTTGGCCAGGAACTTCAGGATGTAGTAAGCCATCACGAAGAAGAACACGTTGCGCAAAAAATTGTACAGGTTGGCAGTTTCCATTGTGGCAGAATTTTTCCAAAAGTACAAAATACGGCGGGCGTCGGTCAAAATCGGCTCTTAAATAAAGTATAAAAGTCAACTCTTTTCGTACTTTTGGGAATCTGAAAAAACAGCTCTATGCTTCGACCGAAATCCTTTTTCCCGGCTGTGATGCTTTTGGCTACGGCCTTTTCCCAAGCCCAGTTTACCGATATCATCAACTCCAACCGTCCGGGCGCTTCCATGTCGGCTTTCTCTGTTGGGAAAACCGTCGCTCAGGCCGAACTCGGTTTTACGGCCGAAAAGATGGATCACGAAAATCTTGGTTGGGATTCCAAAGGATTGAACACCGACCTCACGATCCGCTACGGCGCATTTTTGGAGCAGTTGGAACTTATCGGAAACCTGCAATACCAATGGGACAAATTCAATTATCCCGACGTCGGCATCAGCGGACAGACCAGAAGTGCGCTTCGCGTTTTCTCGTTCGGGGCGAAATATCTCGTTTATGATCCGAACAAGAAATATATCGACAGAAAACCCGATTTATACAGCTGGAGAAACAACCACAAATTCAAGTGGAGACAACTTATTCCCGCGGTTGGCGTCTATGCCGGCGGTAATTTCGGATTGACCGACAAATTCCCGCTTTACGGCGAGAAAGGATTTTCCGCGAAAGCGATGGTGATTACCCAAAACCAATTGGGACGCTATGTTTTGGTGACGAACATCATGGCCGACAAATTCGGATCGAACTACGAAACTTTTGGCTATGTGGTAACGCTGACACGCGGTTTTAACGACAGATGGTCGGGCTTCCTTGAGAACCAAGGCTTCCAGAACGACTTTTACGGCGACCTTATTTTCCGCGCCGGCGCTGCTTATCTCATGGAAAGCAATCTGCAGCTTGACGTGAATTTCGGGGCAAACGTGAAAAGTACGCCTTCGGTTCTGCAAATTGGCGTTGGCGTTTCCTGGCGTTTCGACGAACTTTACGAAGACGTCATTATCAGGCTTCCGGGCGAAGAGAAAGAAATGAGCAAGGAAGACAAAAAGCGCCAAAAGGAGAAAGACAAAAAAGACAAGAAGAACAAAGAGCGCAAAGACGCGATCGAATCCGAATAATCCCCGAATGATTACCATAGTAGAAAAAAAGACGAAGAGCGAGATCAAGGAATTCGTCAAGTTCCCATTTTCCATTTACAAGAACAATCCTTATTGGGTTCCGCCGCTTATTGCCGAAGAACTCATGTCGTTCAACAAAGAAGTGAACCCGGTTTTCGAATACGCCGAAGCCTACTTCTATATGGCTTACAAAAACGGGAAAGCCGCCGGACGCGTGGCCGCAATCGTCAATTGGAGCGAAGTCAACGACCTCAAGAAAAGCAAGGTCCGTTTTGGTTGGTTTGACGTGATCGACGACATAGAAGTCACCAAAGCGCTTCTCGAAAAAGTCGAAGAACTCGGAAAAAAGCACAATCTCGAGCATATAGAAGGTCCGATGGGATTCTCGAATCTCGACAAGGTCGGCGCTTTGATTATGGGATTCGACCAGCTTTCGACGATGATCACCTGGTACAATCACCCGTATTACATCGATCATTTCAAGCAACTCGGATTCGCCAAGGAAAAGGAGTTTGTAGAAAGCCGGTTCGTTTTCCCGAACGAGGAGCAAGTCGCGCCTTATCTAAAAGGTGACGTTTTGATCCGCAAGCGATACAACCTCAAGGTTTACAACCCGAAAACGATCGAAGAAGTTTTGCCGTTCGTGGATAGGATGTTCGACCTTTTCAACGACGCTTATACGAAACTCACGTCTTTTGTCCCGATAACCGACAAACAGAAAGTCTTCTTCAAGGACAAATACATCGACATGGTAAACCCGGAATTCCTCAAGTTCATCGAGGACGAAAACGGGAAAATGATCGGTTTCTCGATCTGTATGCCATCGATGACGCAAGCCATAAAAGACTCCAACGGCAGTTTGTGGCCATTCGGCTGGGCGCGTCTTTGGTGGGCGAAAAAACATACCGACGAAGTTCTTTTTTACCTTATCGGAGTTGATCCCGAATGGCAGAACAAAGGCCTCACGGCAATCATCATGGCCGAATATTTCCGCTCTTTCCGCGACAACGGCATCAAATATTGTGTAAGGACGCCAGAGTTGGACGAGAACAATTCGATCCACAACCTCTGGAAATTCTTCAATTCGCCCGTGACCAAACGCCGCGCGACTTTCATCAAAAACCTGTAATGAAAAAATTCCTTTTCGGACTATTGGCTTTGATCGCTTTCGGATGTTCCCAAAAAACTACCGAATGCAAAGACGTGCACGACGGCAAATTCCAGATCACCGATCCGGGATTCCATTGCCAGATTACCCGAAAAGGTGGCACACAGATCGAGCAGGGCAAAGATTTCAAGACGCAATTCGACGTCGAATGGACAGACGATTGCCATTACATCCTAAAAAACCGCAAATCGCTTTCTGGCGGCAATGACAGCGACTGGAAGCCCGAAAACGAGTTCCGCATCGAAATTACCGAAATCAGCGACAACCGCATTTTCTTTACGATGACCGCGAATTTTACCGACGCGAGCATCAAGAGTTCGATGAAGATTCTCAAGTAATTTTTTAACCACGGATTCACGGATTTTTTTAAATTCTTCAGGTAATCAGTGAATCCGTGGTTAAAAAAATCACTCGCAATCGGTCTTCACCAAAACGATACTCTTCTCATACTTCACAGTCTTAGGACTCTTAAAAGACATTTTCCCATTTTTGTCTTCCATATCGCCCATTCCCATCAGCAGCGAATTGCCACTTTTCAGGAAGCGCATTTCCATCTTGGAATTCATGCCTTCGGACTGAAAAGTGTAATCGAGTTTCAAGGTATCGCCCGCATATTGGCCAACGACATCGCCCGAACTGCTGTCTTTTTCATAGTTCTTGAAGCGCAGTTTTCCTTTTACGTCGGCTCCGTTTTGGTCCAGCGAAAGCGAAATCGTGTCTTTTTGTTGGACGAACGCGAAACATTCTTTCAAAGTCGTAGTTTCGGGCGTTTCGGCCACGACCGTATCTTTTTCAGACGTCGTGATCTCGGTCTTTTCGGACTCTTTCTTACAGCTAACGAACGCGATCGCGCACGCCAGCAAAAGCAGTGGTTTTCTCATGGTTGTCATTTTGATTAAAAATAAGTATTCCGACGGGATTCGTCCGTTAACGAAAACCTAATTGGACGCACCAAAAATCGGTTGAAAAATCTTACGTGGGAATTTTTCGACAATCGATTTAATCGGTATTTTGGTGGCAAACCAATCATCATGCAAACAAACGAAAAACTGCACACTATTTACGAGGCGATCAAAAACCAACTCGAAGACGGCATCATTTACAGACGCACCGAATCGAATTACCACAGAGGCGCTTTTTACAAAATTTCCGACGGAAAGAAAGACAGCGAAGTTCCGGCGCCGATCCATTGGGAAAATCGCCACGACGAACTCGACAGCCTTGATTATACGGTAGACGACGCGATCTGGGAGTTCAAAAAGACTTTGTCCAATCGTGGCTTGCTCGTGTTTTCATTGACTAAGGACAAAGGATTTTCGTACGAATTCGCCACAGCCGAAACGATTGCCAATATGTTCCAATTGGAAATGGAAGACGATTATTCGGACGGATTCAGCGAAGAAATCGTGGTGACGATTGCGCCCGACCAAACAGACGAAAGACCCGAAATCGAGGTTTTCAGCAAATTCACTAGAGCCGACGGAAGTTCAGACGAATCCGACGTGATGTCTGCTGAATTTCTCGTAAAAACGCTTTACGACACCTTGGACAGAAAACTCACCAAAATCTGGATCTCGGGCAAAGATACCAAAGTCGAAATGCGCACGCTTCCCGCAATTCCGGGCGTTACCAAAGCTTTTGAACTTCAGGAAGATTTGTCTCTCGATGCCTCTAACCTGAACGCGATTTACGAATTTCTGGAATCGTTCAGCGAAGCCAAAATCGCGAAAGGAATCGAGGTTCTGCTTCAAAATCCAGATTTCAAGGCCAAAGCCGAAAAGCGTTACCTGAAACTTATCAAGAACCGTCTGGGCGAAACCGCCACGCTCGAAGATTTCCCTAAAGCCGCTCTATCGCGCTCGCAAGTGAATCTTCTCGACGGAGAAAACGTGGGCAAGAATTTCCTGTCGCTTTCGTATTTCGACAAAGCCGAATGCGAAATTTTCGTAGCTTTTATGGGCGCTTTGGTACAGAATCATCTCGACGTCGCCGACTATCTGCAAAAAGCCGAAGCCTGCGAAAACGACAGCGAACTTTGGGAACTTTACCGCGCGAATTACCACGATGTAAGAAACGGCATCAAAGACGAAGCCACAGCATTTCCGGGCGGTTGGTTCGGAAAACTCAGCCTCAAACTGCACGATCACCGCATCGAGAAAGTGCTTTTCGAAAAGACCGATTTCAGCATTCCCGATTCCGACAAACTCCGTGCGTTCATCTTTTACCTCACACTCAATTTCGCCGGTGAACTTTACTTGGACGTTTTCCAATCGTATCTAACCGAATTGACACCATTTTTCTGGCTTTCGCCAAGAGTGCCAAAATCATCCTGGGGCGACACTACAATCGCGATTCCTGCAAATCCGCTCAAATTCCCGAGAGAAGTGGCTTTTCGAGATGGAGACGACGGCAAGTGGATCAAAACCGATTCCATGGAACTTTCTTCAAAACTTCCATCGTGAAAACCAGGCTTACATTTTTGGCTTTGTCACTTTTGCTGGTTTGTTGCCGTCAAGCGGAAACCCAAAAAGTCGTGGCAAAGCCAAAATCGGAAAAAACAGACAGTGTGCCCAAACCCAAATCGCGTGAAGTCGTGGACGAACCCGTAACGGACACGATCGTTCTGGGCGACATCAACCGCGACAAAATCGTCGACACGGCTTTCGTTTACACGCCATCGACCTTATCGACTTA
>JBCNQO010000389.1:0-3159 GCA_039592825.1 Flavobacterium sp. | reverse complement strand
GATCTTGAAAGCCGTGAATTTGCCCGAATTCTTGTTGAACAAATTGAGTCCGCCAAGACGCGTTCCTATCCAAAGTTCGTTTTCGCCTTTCGGAACGATCGAAAACACGATGTTGCTACTGAGTGAATTCGCGCCACTTCCGCCAACATATCTTTTGGAATCGACGATCTTGAGTTTGTTGCCGAAGCGTTCAATTTGCAAACGCACGATTCCGTAGCCATTTGTCCCAAGCCAGATAAAACCGCTTTCGTCCTGATAAATCGCATAGGTCGACTTGAAAAAATCGACGTTCTTGCTGCCTTCGATCTCGCGCCAACCCACGATTTTGCCAGCTTTTTTGTCGAAAACCGAAATCCCGTCTCCGTCGGTTCCTATATATATAAGATCGTCTTTTCCTTTGCACAGCGCGAAAACGGCGTTGTCGATCGCGTCGGTGGCTTCGGTAAACGTTTTGTATTGGATGGGTTTTTCGGGATTCTGATAGAAGTTCGGATCGATTTTGACGAGGCCGCGTCCTTTCGTTCCTACCCAAAATGCGTCGCCATCGTCCAGAAACGAGCGCACTATTCCGCCGTCGAGTTCGGGAATTTGGGAAGCCGAAACCAGACTGAACGACTTTTTCTGAGGATAGATCTTGAACACGCCATCGCCGTCTGTGCCTGTCCAGAGCACGTTTTCGCTGGCGCACAAAAGCGTCGTTACTTTCTGTTTATTGAGATATTTGAGCCACGGACTTTCTATTGGATTTCCGTTGTCGTCTGACATGAAATAACCCGAACGGCTTGCAAAAACGAATCCTTGATTCACGTGACCAACAATGTTCGTGGCTGATTTTTGTGAAGTTTTTGGAGTTGCGTCAGATGAAACGAAAGTAACATTGCCAGAAGTCGAAATCGCGGCAATCGCTCCATTTGGAGAAACGTCGAAAGTTCTCACGTTCGAGGCGATGAGTTTGGGTTCGGACGCGATCGGGATTTTATCTTCGGAAACTTTTATCGGAATCGAGAAACAGCGGTTGTCGGCGAAAAGTGCGAGCATTTCACCGTTTTTCGAGAATTCGAGTTTACGCACGGTCGCTTTCGGCAAACCCGGAATCTGCAATGGCTTGAATTCCGAACCATCGAAATACCCGATTCCCCAATCTTTCACGGCGCAATACACGCGTTTGTTCGCATCCAAAGCCAGGTTGAACTCACTTTCAGACAACGGCGGATTGTTCTCGCGAGAAAAATAGAACGGCTTGAACTCGGCGGTTTTCTTGTCGTAACGATTGATTCCGTGCATCGTCAAAACCCAGATCTGGCCTTGAAAATCCTCGCCAATCTTCAAGATTACCTGATTGCTCAACGATTTGGCGCGATCGGGCTGCGGGCGAAAAATGCGGAAAGTGTTGCCGTCGTAGCGGTTGAGTCCGTCCCACGTTCCTATCCAAATAAGGTTTTGGGAATCCTGGAAAATACAATTCACAGAACTGTTCGAAAGACCTTTTGTGTTGTCGAGCTGTTCGAGCGAATACTTGATTTTGGAATTGTCTGGCAGTTTTTGGGATTGGTTCGACGCGATGACTTTTTCGGTTTGGGCTTTTTCAGATTGCTGACACGAAAACAGCATCGCCATGCAAATTATCGGCAACCAAATGGGGCAAAATCGTATCTTGAAGGTCATTGTCGCCGATTGTTTGTTGAGGAAATTTCGTTGGCCTGACCGTTTTTAATCCGGAAACGCTAACTATCAAATATAAGTAAATTCGAACAAAAATTACAGTTTCAATCGATTTCGGGTTCGGACAAAATGCGATTTCGGTCAAAATCAGAATGCTTAACTTTCGTGAAAAATTTGCTCATGAACCAAAACCGATTTTCCACTTTTGTCCTGCTGACGATTCTCTGTTTCGGCATTTCGGCTTTTGCCCAAAACCGACCCAAAATCGGGCTCACTTTGAGTGGAGGCGGCGCAAAAGGTTTGGCGCACATCGGGCTTTTGAAAGCGATCGATTCAGCCGGAATCCGCGTAGATTATGTGACCGGAACGAGTATGGGATCTATCGTTGGGTCGCTTTACGCCGCGGGTTATACGGGAAATGAGATCGAAAAACTCATGGGCGAACTCAACTGGCAGGCGCTTATGTCGAACGAACCCAGCGTCGAGGCTTTGAGTTTGTCCGAAAAGAAAAACATCGGGAAATATCTCGGGCTTCCCATAAAGAAAGGCCGATTGCAGCTCAAACGCGGTTTTATAGAATCGAACGAGCTTTGGCTGGCTTTGTCTGAAGTGTTCTACCCGTTTTACGAAACCACCGATTTCAACCGTTTCGACAAGCCTTTTCAATGTATCGCGACCGACGTGGCGACGGGAAAAATGGTTGTTCTCAAAGACGGAAATATCGTTTCGGCCGTGCGCGCGAGTATGGCGATCCCGTCGATTTTTACACCAGTCGACATTGACGGGAAAATTCTCGTAGACGGCGGAATCATCAGGAATTTTCCGGTAGAAAACGCCAAGGAAATGGGTGCCGATTTTATTATAGGAAGCGACGTTTCGGGCGTTCTGGAACCTGTCGACCAGATCAAGTCGCCAATGGATATCATCAGTCGTTTGCCTTTCTATAACGCCGTGACCGATTTGGAAGCCCAGAAAAAACTCGTCGATTTTTACGTGAATTATCCTTTGGAAAAATATGGCACGAGCAGTTTTGCCGCATCGGACAAAATCATCGAGATAGGTAATGTGAAAGGGCGCGAACTTTATCCGAAACTGAAAGCTTGGAATGATTCTTTGGATGCGAAATTCGGCAGTTTTCCACTAAAGGAATTCGTCAAAAAACCAGAATCGGTCGCAATCTCGAACATAGAAGTTTCGGGAATTTCGGGCAAAGACAAAGACTATTTCCTGAAAATGATCGCGCTCGAAACCGGAAAAAGCTACAACGCCAAACAGGTTTCGGAACTCGTGAGAAACGCTTATTCCACGCGCATTTACGACAAACTCCAATATTCGCTAAAACCTAGCGGAAACGGTCAGGCGACGATCGTTTTCGAGGTCGAGAAAGCCGTTCGCGTCACGGCGCTTTTTGGTTTGCATTACAATACGACGACCGGAATCGCACTTAAAACGGGAGTCGAAAAACGCGGTGTTTTCAGTCCGCTTTCTACTGCTTTT
>JBCNQO010000388.1:0-3160 GCA_039592825.1 Flavobacterium sp. | reverse complement strand
CGGTTTTTCTTTCTTCCGATATTGCTCCGGAAACAGAAACCGCTGGCTTATATCGGCTTCAGCATTCTTGGCATTGTCGTTTCTACGCTCGTGATCTACGAAGTCGCCGACAAATTCCTGCCGCGACTCGACAATTATCCGTGTTACCAAAAAGGTTTCGTTTACCAGATCGCGTCGCTTACCGGAACTTTGATCTTGTATTTAGGGCCGACGGTAATGCTAAAACTCTACCGCGAACAAAAACGCCAGCAAGATGCCGAACTGCTTTTTAACCAAATGCAGCTCAAGGCTTTGCGATCGCAACTCAATCCGCATTTCCTTTTCAACACTTTCAACACGCTTTACGGAATTTCGCTGCAATATCCCGAAAGGACGAGCGACCTGATCATGAAAATGAGCCAACTTTTGCGGTATCAGATCGAAAGCGACCAACGCCAATACGTGACTTTAGAAGAAGAAATCGAGTTCATTTCGAGCTATATCGAACTCGAGCGCGAACGTTTGGGCTATCGCTGCGACATCAAGTTCGACTACAAAACCGACAACGAGAACGGCTACAAGATTTCGCCTATGTTGCTCATCAACTTCATAGAAAACGCCTTCAAACACGGCACCGGAACAATCGGGAATTGCTCTGTAAATCTTGATATTTCCGTAGTTGACGGACAAATGGATTTCGTGCTAACGAACACGATTCCCGAGAAAAAACCCAAAGTTGTCTCGACCAAAATCGGGCTTCAAAATACGATTGACCGACTCAATCTACTATATTCCGGAAAACACATTCTTACTTGTGAAGAAAAAGACGGGAATTATTCGGTCGTGCTCAAAATCCAACTCAAAAAAATCGCCTCATGCCAGCCGTGCGCCGTTGTTTAATTGTCGATGACGAACCCGCGGCGCATTATGTGCTCGAAAAATACATTTCGGATAACCCGAAACTCGAGCTCGTGCACAAGTGTTTCAACGGCTTTGAGGCTGCCGAATATCTGGCGAACAATCAAGTCGATTTGATGTTTCTGGACATCGACATGCCCGAATTGACGGGTTTGGAACTTTTGCAGCAACTCGAGAATCCGCCAAGGACGATTCTCACGACGGCTTACTCGGAATTTGCGCTCGAAAGCTATGATTTTGGCGTGATCGACTATTTGCTCAAGCCGATTTTCTATCCGAGGTTCGAGAAAGCCATAAACCGTTTTTTCGAGATGTATCCGAAACCGACCGAAAATGCTTCTTCCCAAAGCCATGTTTCGGTAAAAGTCGACAGTCATTTCGAGAACATTTCGCTAGACGATTTGCTTTACGCCCAGAGTTACGGCAATTACGTAAAGATCTTCACGCCCCAAAAGACGTGGCTTGCGACCATTACGACCAACGAACTCGAGAACAGTTTGCCGTCTGACCGATTCATGCGAGTTCACAAATCTTATATCGTGTCGCTGGCCAAAATCGAGGAAAAAGACCGCGATACCGTTACGGTTTCTGGCGAGAAAATTCCTGTTGGGATTACTTACAGGCGCGAATTGGCCGAAAGGTTGAAATGATCACTTCTGGCAATTCTCCAAACACAAAACATTAAAGCCTTTCTTCTCGTCTTTGACGCGCTCGAACTTTTTGTCGTGCACGAAAATCATGACTTCCAGCGTGCCTTTCCCGACTTTTCCATCGAGAATATGTCCGCCGAATGCCTGGAAATTTCGGTCGGTAACAACGCCGTGAGCGTGAATCGAGATTTTGCCTTTCTGCCACGCGATCGTGCCTTGCATGGCCGCGAGTTCGACGTCTTTGAACTGCTTCGGTTCGTATTCTTTGGTGTCGAAATTGAAGTAACCGAACTTCATGTTCACGAATCCCATTCCGGTAAAATTCGCAGACGGAATGCCTTCCGCGACAGCGAAATCCTCTAGCTTTTTCAGGATTTCGTCGCCTTGTTCCAAAACCATGAGATAGCCTTCGGGAACTTTCGTGTATTGCTTTTTCTGTGCCGACGCCTGAATTATCGACAGCAACAAAATGCTGATTATGAGCAGTTTTTTCATGGTATTTCAGATTTATCGGAAGTTACGATTCCTGAAGTTGACTTTCGTCGGCCAAAGTCAAAATCGTGAGACTTTGCAAAATCGGACGAAAATGGTATAAGAAACTTCGCTCGCCTGACGCCTAATTTTAACGAATCCCAAAAATCCTATGATATGAAAATCACATCTTACTTTTTGCTTGCCATAGCTTTCATCGGCATTTCGTGTTCGAAACCTGGCGAACGCAACGAGATTTCGTCTGCCGAAACCGACGAGATCCGCGACGAGATCCAGACTTTGGAGAACGCTTACGCCAAAGCCGTGAACGAGAACAACACGGCCGAAATCATGAAATATTACGCCGAAGACGCGATCAGCTACAATTCCGACGGACCGCCTTTGAAGGGAAAAGACGCGATTCGCACCGATATTCGTCGCTTGAGTACCGATTTTCCGAAAACGGCCCAAATCACTTTCACGGTTCAGGAAGTTTTGCCTTCTGGCGACAAGTTCCAAGTGGTGGAAATTGGCCGATATGAGATGAAAGATGCCTCTGGAATTGCCTTCGGAAGCGGAAATTACTTCTCGCTTTTCGAGAAAAGAGGCGGAAAATACGTGTGTATCCGCGACATGCAAACGCCTGACACCCCGAAAACAAAGAAACGCCCATAGTGTTAATATAATTGTTACAAACTCGTAAGCGCCGTGTTTTCAGGCGCTTTTTTGTTGGAGTAACTTCGCACAAACGATTTGCCATGAAAATCAGATCTCTATTCCTTTTTGCCTCGGTCGTAGTTTTCGTGAATTGTGAAAAGCCCGTCGAGCGCACGACTTTGGGCCCGGACGAGCTTGCTGCTTTAAAGGTCGAAATCCAGGCGCTCGAAGACAATTATGCCAAGAACGTGAATTCGAAGAACGTCGATTCGATCATGAAGTATTATGCCGACGACGCCGTGAGTTACGACAGCAATTCCCAGCCCTTGCACGGAAGCGTCGAGATTCGCGAAAGCATGGAAGAACTTTCGAAAGGTTTCCCGAAACTGCCAAGGCTGGGTGTTCCGCTTGCACTCGGCCATGTACTCAGTCGCGCTGATGGCATGGCTGCGGTCCTTCCGGTAGATCTTGCAGGTGCATTCGGT
>JBCNQO010000387.1:0-3162 GCA_039592825.1 Flavobacterium sp. | reverse complement strand
CATTCAAGCTTCCGGCAATTCGGAAACTCTGGGTCGGTGGCGTAAATTTCGAAAGGTCGACATGATCGAAAGTAAGCGAAAGGTCTTTGTAAGTCTTGCCTTTGAGCAAACCGTCGAACTTGATTTTCTGGTTCAGGTTCGAAAGCTCGAAGTCCTGGAAATCGAAGTTCTTGAACCCGCGATCGATCACTACTTTATTGCCTTCTTTCACGTCGGATTCGTTCATGAACCAAAGGAAATCCTTGTACTTGAGTTCGGATTTGTCGAAGCCGATGACCACATTTTTCTGCTTGTCGATCGTGTGGTACAGATTCAGGTTGTAGTAATCGAGATTCTTGTCGCCGCCTTTGAATTCCGTCCTCACGAACAAAGTGTCGCGGGCCGTAACGTTCAGCGCACTAAAGTCGGAAATCTTGTACCATTTCGTGCGGATCGTATCCATCTCGACAAAAGCGTTGTAAAGCGGATTCTTGTTGTCTACATGAATCCTCACGTTCTCGAAATAGTTCTCGAAAGCCCCGATCATAGGCGAATCGAACTTGAGCTTGAACTCGTTCGTGTCCGAATTGATGCTTCCGGCCACTTGCGTATTGGGCCCGACCGTGATTCCGGGAAGGAAAATCTCGAGAATCTTGTTGTAGACCGAAAGGTTGAATTTCATGAACTGGCCTTTGCCGATCTTGTTCGGACTGTAGTTCGCATACAAACTTCCGAGTGAATTCTCGACCATTTTCGGCACTTCGGCAAACTTGTATTTCCCCACGATCTCGCCTTCAATAATGTCTGGCGAATTGATAGCGATGGTTCGGACTTTATTCTGGTCGAAAGAAACGTTGATCGTAAAATCCTCAAAATAGTAAGTGTCGCGCTTGTTCTGGTAAGAAGTGCGGCTGATGTGGACATTTCCCTGTAAATCGTCTAGCGAATTCCCGGAAATCTGCGTAGAAATATCGCCTTTGAAAACCGCGATCGAGTCGTTTTTTACCCAGCGCATTTTTCCTAAATTGGCATAATCGATCTTGGCTTGAAAATCGTATTGGATCTCTTTTCGGCTCAAGTTCACGATGCCGTCAAAGTCCATAAAAAGGTTCGGATCGTTCACGAAAACCTGGCCTTTAAAAACCGGATTCGTGAAATTCCCGTTGATGAGAATGTTGGTGTAAAGGTAATCGCGGTAACCAACTTTAAAGATGTCGCCCGAAAACGACGTGTCCATGAGTTCTTGAGTGAAACCTTTTCCGTCCACATCAACGTCTAAACTCACGATTCCCAAATCGCGTTTCTCAAGAAATTTCCCGATCTGGAAATCGTGCAGTACGATGTGTCCGGTGTATTTGGCGTTGTCGATGTTGTCGATGTCGGTCATCACGATCTCTGTCTTGAGATTGCCTAGAGACGTCGTCATCTCGAGTTCGGTGTCGATTGAAGTCGTGGTAACTTCCGCCTTTCCGACAATATTGAACTTACCTAATTTGGCCAAATTCGTCGGAAGTTTCTTGCCCAGAACGTTCGGAAGCAAGTCGACCAAATCCTGATAATCGGAATAGACTTTGTCGAACTTTCCGTTCATGTAAAAATTCTGGCCCGATTTCCCGAAAAGGTTCTTGAATCTTACGTTTCCGATGATTTCGGAATGCTTCTCGTCTTTCAACCGAAGATTTTCGGCATAAAGATTATTGAGCGTTCCGGTCACGTGCGATTTCAGGTTGAAATACTTGTTGCGACCAATGTCTTTGTAGAAATAATAGATGTCATTCGTGGCCAGAGTCGCCTGATCGACGCGTATATCGAACTTGACGCGGTTGTTGAAATCGGCAAAATCAGACTTGACGTAAGTAAGCAAAACATCGCCTTTTAGCAACGAATGTGCCGTGTTCACGTCAAGATTTTTTAAGCTGATATTGGTCTTGTCGTACTTGAAAAGCGCCGTAAGATTCTTCACATAAAGCCCGCGATGGTCCAGAAACGCGAGTTCGCGAATGTCTGCCGATACTTCAGGTCCGTAGACTTTAAAATTCCTGAGGCGTCCGTCGAGTTTGCGGAAATCGGCATCTTTTGGATTCTCGCGGTTTTCGTCCGTAAGAATGAATCGGCTGTTGGAAACATAGAGATTGTCTGCCTTGAGCAAAAACTTTCTGCCCGAAGGCTTCTCGTTCGGCGTCTCGAAAAGCTTCAGGAAATGATCGAGATTCGTGTCCTTTTGACCTTTGTAGGTCTTCATGTTGAAAGTAAGACCGTCTGCGCGGATGTCGCCAAAAAGCAGATCGCCGTTGTAAAGCTGGCGGAAACTAAGAATGTTCGTCTTGATTCGGTTGGCGTAGATCAACGTATCTTTTTTGTAGTCGTAGATCATGACCTTTTTGAGCTTCACGCCACCAAAAACGGAAATCGCGATCTGGTCAATGTGGATGTCTGTGCCAAAATCTTCGTTGATTTTTTCGGTAGCGAACTGCGCAATCTTGGTTTGTACAGGCGGAAGCGAAAGCAAAATGGCGAGCGTGAGCAAAAACAGCAGTAAACCGACGATGGAACGGATCGCTATTTTTTTAAATTTTTTGATACCCGCGAATGTTTTAATTTTGCTTTTTCAGAATTACAGACCAAAGATAACATTTGGACTTGTGTAAACTTTGTCGGTTGGAGGCAAAATGTTTCAATTTTATCAACCAACTTTTGAAGTTTTCAGAGCCCGTCAAAAAAAGTGCCACAATATGCATCCAGACGATGTATTTATCCTTTCCATAGAAAGCTCGTGCGACGACACGGCCGCTGCCGTACTGCATAACGACAAGGTTTTGTCGAATGTTGTCGCCAACCAGAAAATCCATAACGAGTACGGAGGCGTCGTTCCCGAACTGGCCTCGCGTGCGCACCAGCAGAACATCGTTCCGGTGATCGACACAGCCTTGAAGCGCGCCAATGTTGATAAGTCGAAGCTTTCGGCCATCGCTTTCACGCAAGGTCCGGGGCTAATGGGATCGCTTCTCGTGGGCGGATCTTTTGCCAAATCGCTCGCTCTGGCGCTCGAGATTCCGCTGATCGCGATCAATCACATGCAGGCCCACATTCTGGCGCATTTCATAGACGAGGAAGGTTTCGACAAACCGACTTTTCCGTTCCTGGCGCTCACGATTTCTGGCGGACATACCCAAATCGTGAAAG
>JBCNQO010000386.1:0-3170 GCA_039592825.1 Flavobacterium sp. | reverse complement strand
ATCTCGCTAAATACCTCAATTCAATTGGCTATAATCCAGGAAGCTATGAAGATTATGAAGAAGAATCTGAAGTGCAACCGGAAGCCGAAACCGAAGTTTCATCGGACGAAAACCAGTCGGAAGAAGTTGCGTCAGAAGAAACGGAATCCGAAGAAAAATCATCCGAAGAAAAACCTTTCGAGATCGCATCTGAATTCGAAGAACCGAAGTCGGAAGAAGTTGCATCGGAACCAAAATCTGAAGAAAATACTACAGAAGAAGTCGAATCGCCAGTTTTCGAAGAAGGCAAGGAATTCGTTCCAGCCGAAGTTTCAGAAGAATTGAAGTTCGCCCAGGAAGCCCAAAAAGCCGAGGAAATGTTCTGGGAATCGAAGCCCGAGGAAATTCCGGCGGCCGATACCAATACGGAAGCACCTGAAAAATCGGATCAAGACGATATTTTCTCGCCGAAATTTGAATTGAGTTTCGAGGACAAACAAGAAGAAAAATCGGGTGAAGACGCGCCTGCGCCAACTTTCACTTTCGACGATTTGTTAGGAAAAGATTATGCCGATCCGGTTTTTGTGAAGCCAGAGGAATTGCAAGGTTCGTTCGATGCTCCAAAACCGGTTGAGCCGGAAGCTCCGAAAGAAGAGCCGAAAGCCGAAGAGCCGAAAGAAGTGATTTCGATAAATCGTTCTTTTGACCAATCGAACGTGATTCCGCTCAACAAAGACGAACGCGGCGTGACCTTGAACGAAAAGCTTTCGAAAGGCATCACGATTGGCCTGAACGATAGAATCGCGTTCATGAAGCACTTGTTCAGCAACTCGAGCGAAGACTACAATCGCGTGCTTTCACAACTGATCACGTTCGACAATTATACCGATGCCAAAGATTTCATCGATACCATGGTGAAACCTGATTACGACAACTGGAAAGGCAAGGAAGAATACGAACAGCGCTTTCTGGAAATCGTAGAAAAACGCTTTCAATAATGGGTAAATTGTTCCTTGTCCCGACGCCAATCGGCAATCTCGAGGACATGACTTTCCGTGCGATCCGCGTTTTGAAAGAAGCCGATCTGATCTTGGCCGAAGACACGCGAAATTCCGGGAAACTGCTCAAACATTTCGAAATCGGAACGCACATGATCTCGCACCACATGCACAACGAGCACAAAACCGTTGAGCAATTGGTTTCGCGTATGAAATCTGGGGAAACTTTTGCCTTGATTTCAGATGCGGGCACGCCGGCGATTTCCGATCCCGGGTTTTTGCTCACGAGAGCTTGCGTAGAAAATGGTGTCGAAGTCGAGTGTTTGCCCGGCGCGACTGCATTTGTTCCGGCTTTGGTGAATTCCGGTTTGCCCAACGACAAGTTCGTTTTTGAAGGATTCCTTCCCGAGAAAAAAGGCCGTCAGACGCGATTTTTGGCGCTTGCCGAAGAAACCCGAACCATGATTTTCTATGTGTCGCCACACAAACTCGTGAAGACTTTGGGCGAATTTGCGCAATATTTTGGCGAAGACCGACAGGTTTCGGTTTCCCGCGAACTATCCAAATTGCATGAAGAAACCGCTCGCGGCACGGCTGCCGAGGTTTTGAAACACTTTGAAAATGGAACGGTTAAGGGCGAGATTGTGGCTGTTGTGGCGGGGAAATCCAGCAAATAAGCCTATGAATATCGAAGTAAATGCTTTGTCGCATCTAGATGACGCGTCTATTGTTTTTCTGCATTGGTCGGAATTTGAACATGTATTGTATATTCTTCGCGTTTCGAACGGACAATTGACTCTAGAAAAACGCGATGGCGAGAACTTTTCGCTGTTGCAAACGTGGCTTTTTCCGCAAAACGAAACTGTTGTCATAACCGATTTCAAAGACTATCCCGATTTCGGTTTTTTTGGCGTCTGTACCCAGAATCGAATAACGATTTACGACTTTGAAGGTGTCGAAAAGCACAGCTATTCTCGGGAAAATGGACTTAAAGGCTTTCAGGCGAAAGATGCCGGAACGATTTTTCTCAAGCAAGCCGAATATTCAGGCTGTCTGAGTTTGGGCGTCTGGGATTTGGCGAAAGATGCCGTTCGCACGTTCGACCTGGAATCCATCGGGCATTACAATTGGAGTAGTGCAATCAATTCAGACGGCACATTGCTTTACGGAACTTTCAATGCATACGAATGCGGTGCTTGCCTGCACGTGCTCGATTTTGCACGAGACACGCTGAATGTGATTTCAGACAAAAGCGCTTATTCGCATCGGGGTGAAATCAATTGCTACACTATGGCGTTGAACAGCGTTGGTGACGAATACGCATATATCGCAGACGAAGACGGTGCGGCTTACACGCTTTGTCATCGGTCGGTTTACCAGAGAAAGCCACTCAATACCGTGAAGCTGCCTAAAGGCGAAGGTTTTGTCGCCAGTCACTTTTTGTGTGACCGTTTCATTTTGGTGCGTACGGCCCAATCGCTGTTGTTAATCGATCCGTCCGATCGCTCTTACAAACCGGGAAAAGAATACGAGCAAAAGTTTCAAGCTGATGCCAAAACGCCTTATGCCGTGAGCAATAGGTCGGGAAAAATCGTGTTTTTGCGAAACGGAAAACTCCAATTGGCGGTTGCTTCCGAGTCCGCGACCGAAATGGGCGAGGAAAGAAAAATGAAGATGAAAACCTTCTCGGCCGACGCCTTATCGGGAAAGTTCGAATTGACGCCTGTAGGCAGTTTTTATCCGCAAGACTGGGACGAAGACTACTAGCATTCGGCTGAAATTTATGCGATAGCTGCCGCGACTAAATCCAAATTTTTCTTAAAACGCTTGGTTCACAATCGAGAACCGATAATTTTGGTTCGACCAAACTCATAATAAACATGGCACAAGCACAGAAAGTTTCAAGCGCGTTCATCGCGGCTTCCTGGATCGCATTGGCGGCGGGAATCATCGGTTATATCATAGGATTGGCCAGAGCCGACATGGAATTGAACGAGAAAGGCTATTATTTCACGGTTCTGATGTTCGGCGTTTTTGCGGTAATCTCTTTGCAGAAAGCGGTCCGCGACAGACTCGAAGGCATTCCGGTAACCGACATTTACTACGGAATCTGCTGGACAGGAACGATCATGGCGATCGCGCTGTTGATCATCGGACTTTGGAACGCGACGATCTTGCCGAGCGAAAAAGGCT
>JBCNQO010000385.1:0-3182 GCA_039592825.1 Flavobacterium sp. | reverse complement strand
CCAGAAAGTGGGCAAGATTCTCGAAGGAACGCCAGGCTTTGATGTCGTCTATACCAGAAAGACAGACGTTTTTATCGAACTCATCGAACGCGCCAACATCGCCAACCGTGCCGATTCACAAATTTTCGTGTCAATTCACTGCAACGCCAACAAAAACGCCGCAGCCGAAGGAACCGAGACTTACGTAATGGGTATGACGAAGGTCAAATCGAATCTCGAGGCGGCCAAGAACGAGAACTCCGTAATCACGATGGAGAAAGATTACAAGCAGAAATACGAAGGCTTCGATCCGCATAATCCAGAAAGTATGATAGGAATCGAGCTGATGCAGGAAGAATTTCTCGACAACAGCATTTCGCTTGCGGCCAAGATCCAGGACGGTTTCGTAAAAACGCTAGGGAAGAAGAGCCGAGGCGTGAAACAAGCACCTTATATGGTATTGCACAAAGCTTACATGCCGCGTGTGCTGATCGAAATGGGCTTTATATCGAATGCCAAAGACGGAGCTTACCTCGATTCCGAGGAAGGTCAGCAGGAAATGGCAAAAGCGATCGCCAACGCCATCATCGGCTATAAAAAAGAATACTTCGGAAGCGGCAATTTTGAACCCGCAGACGAACGTCCGTCCCAAAGAATCCAGGAAACTCCGGTTGCCACAACGCCAGAGCCGACTCCAACGAGAAATGTTGAGCCAGTGGTTTCAGAATCCACTTCAACATCTGGAGTCGTATTTAAAGTGCAGATTTCGGCAAGCGGCACAAAGCTTCCTACGACGCCAAGCAACTTCAAAGGACTTAGCGGCGTTTCTATGATGTCGGCCGGCGCCAAATACAAATACTACTACGGCGAAACCGACGATTACCAGAATGCGCGTCAGAAACTATCTGAGGCTAAGGCAAAAGGATTTCCGTCGGCTTATGTGGTGGCTTTCCGCAACGGAAAACAGATCAGTCTGGACGAAGCCCTTAAAAATTAGGCCGAGGCTTTTCGGATAATTGTCTTACTTTTGTTGAAAACAGCAAAGCTTTGAAAATTACAAGGGAAATCAAGACCGCCATTCTGGTTATCGCATCTATTTTATTGTTCATTTGGGGATACAGTTTCTTGAAAGGGAACGACATCCTGACCAGCGACAAGACGTATTTCGTGGAATATGACAACGTCGAAGGCCTTCCGCCGTCGGCACCTATCACCATTAACGGTTTTATCGTCGGTCACATCAAAAAAATATCGTTGAACAACAAAACGGGCAAACTTCTGGTCGAGATGCGAATCACCAACAAAGATTTCCCGATTGCCAAATCGAGTACCGTAAACATTTACGAACCGGGCGTGATCGCGGGCAAACAGCTTCAGATCGTACCGAATCTTCAGGATACTACGCCTGCCCAATCGGGCGATACGCTTCGCGGCGCAAACGTTCCGGGACTTACCGCATTGTTGGGTGAAAAACTCGAGCCGCTTCAGCAAAAACTCGAGAAAGTTTTGGGCGATTTATCGGTAACGCTTACTTCGGTAAACAACATCCTCGACAAGAAAAGCCAGGAAAACCTCAGAGGTACGATTTCCGAACTCAATGCGACTATGACGCAATTCCACAAAGCATCGAACAGTCTCAATGGAATCCTCGACAACAACAAAGGCAAGATCGACAACGTCGTGGCCAATTTCGACAAGGTTTCTTCGGACTTTAGCAAAATCTCCAATAAACTCGAGAAAGCCGAACTCGACAAAGCCGTAGAAAGTCTTAAAGGTACTTTGGCCAAAGTCGACAATCTTATGGCGACGATCGATTCCGGAAACGGCACGATGGGCAAACTCGTGAAAGACGAGGCGCTTTACAACAATTTAGCCAAGACTTCGCGCGAGCTGGAACTTTTGCTTCAGGACGTAAGGCTCAATCCTACTCGATACATCAACGTTTCGCTTTTCGGAAAGAAAAATAAGCCGTACGTTGCGCCTACAGAACCCACACCACAAAACTAGCACGAGATGAGTTACCTCGACAACATACTCTTTGCCGTGATCCTGGCATTGGCCGGCGGATATTTCGCGATGAACGTGAAAAAACTCATCCGCAACATCAAACTTGGGCGCGATATAGACCGCAGCGACAACGCGGGCGAGCGCTGGAAGAATATGGCCATGATCGCTTTGGGTCAGCAAAAAATGGTAAGGCGTCCGGTTTCGGGTATCATGCACATTTTCGTTTACGTAGGATTCGTGATCATCAACATCGAAGTGCTTGAAATCGTGATTGACGGACTTTTCGGAACGCACCGGGTTTTGTCTTTCCTTGGTGGATTCTACAGTTTCCTGATTGCATCTTTCGAGATCCTGGCGGTTTTGGTATTGGTTGGTGTTTTCACTTTCCTTGCCAGACGAAACATCATCAAGCTCAAAAGATTCATCCATTCCGACCTTAAAGGTTGGCCAAAAAGTGACGCGAATTACATTCTTTATATGGAAGTGATCCTGATGTCGCTTTTCCTGTTTTTGAACGCTGCCGATTACAACCTACAATTGCGTTCATTCGGACATTACGAATTAGGACACGGATCTTTCCCGATCAGCAGCTGGCTTTCGCCGATTTTCAACGGGATGTCGGCAGAGAAAGTCTGGGTTTTCGAACGCGCTTTCTGGTGGCTGCACATTGTCGGAATCCTGTTTTTCCTGAACTATCTGTATTTCTCGAAACACCTTCACATCTTGCTGGCGTTCCCGAATACATATTTCGCAGATTTGAATCCGAAAGGGAAATTCAACAATCTGGATTCGGTTACGGCAGAAGTGAAATTGATGATGGATCCGAATGCCGATCCTTTCGCGGCTCCGGCCGATGCCGACCCGAATGCGGTTCCCGAGAAATTCGGCGCGCAGGACGTTCAGGATCTGAATTGGGTCCAATTGCTGAATGCTTATACGTGTACCGAATGTGGCCGATGCACTTCGGCTTGTCCGGCGAACATTACGGGCAAAAAGCTTTCGCCGCGCAAGATCATGATGGACACACGCGACCGTCTGGAAGAAGTCGGAAAAAACATCGACGCAAACAAAGGCGTATTCGTTCCTGACAACAAAACGTTGCTCAATGACTATATCACACCCGAAGAACTTTGGGCGTGTACGACCTGTAACGCTTGCGTAGAAGAATGTCCGGTTAACATCAGTCCGCTTTCGAT
>JBCNQO010000384.1:0-3183 GCA_039592825.1 Flavobacterium sp. | reverse complement strand
AAGGAGTCGTTTTCTCATAAGCTCTCATTTAACTACGAAAACACTTAGAATCAATCGTTTAGTTTTCTTTTTTCTGATTTTCGGATTCCGAGTTGTTCCGGCAATTAAAACACAGTCAGCTCAATTTGTCCTAATAAGCTTTTTTCCTACAAAAAATGGTTTTTCGCCCGATGCCATCCGCGAAAGCGACAACCGCTAACTTCCACATTAGAACAAAGTTAAAAATGACCAAAGCAATACGTCATTTTGAAGCAATGAAAACCGTTCCCAAACCTTATTTTTAGCTTTTTCAAATTGGGTTTACATGAAAATAAAGGCATTTTTTCTTTACGGAATCGGGATTGCATTGCTGATTTTCGGCAATCGCGAACTCTGGGACAAACTCAAAGCCGAGAAAGAGGAAAAGCAGCAAAGACAAGCATTGGCCGACGCTAACGAGAAAGTCAAACTCGAAAGCTTCGAAGTCCAGAAACTCGAATACGACAGCGTTTCAGGCCAATGGAAAAATCCCGACTACTATTTCCAGGTCATAAATGCCGGAAACCCGAATTTCAAGGCGCTCAAGAAAGGCAGTGTCAAAGTAGAATCGAACACAGACGAAAATGCTTCAGACAGCCAGTAAAACCTACATTTCCCAGACGCGATCGCTTTTTCATTGCGACATAAAAGTCAAGATTCCAGACACTTTCAAAGCCGAAATACTCGATCAGGCGTTCGCGATTCTGGAACACATCGACACGCGTTACAACTCTTACAGCGAAAATTCGTCCTTGGATTTGCTCAACAAAAGTGCGGGAAATTTCGTGTCACTCGACGAATCGGCGATCTTCATTTTGAGGAACGTCTGCAAAATCTCGAACCTCACAAACGGCGCTTACGACATCACGTCTTTGCCGCTTTTGAAACTTTGGGGATTTTATTCCGATGGACGAAAAAATGTGCCTTCGAACGCCGAAATTTCCAACGCCTTGACAAATGTCGACTACAAAAAAATCGGGATTTTGGGCAATCAAGCCAGAATCGGACACGGCCAGCAAATCGTTTCGGGTTCGTTCATCAAAGCGTTTGCTGTCGACATGCTGAAAAGTTGGTTCAGGCAAAATGGCATTTCCGACGCCATGATCAACGCCGGCGGCAGCTCGATAAGCGCGATTTCCGACGTTGGAACCAATTGGCGCGTGAACATTCCGCATCCGGCGAAGACCGACACCACTTTGCTTTCGCTTCCTATCGAAAACCAGACATTCTCGCTTTCGGCAACTTCGAACAATTCAATAGAAATTTCCGGACAAAAATTCGGACATATCCTGAACGCGAAAACAGGAAAACCGTCGTCAAACCTGCAAGTTGGCGTACTTTCTGCCAGCGCATTTCTGGGCGACGCAATTTCGACGGCACTTTTCGCTTGCAAAGCATCAGACTTTGAAAAAACAGTTTACAGACTGCAACAGCATTTCGATTTCGAGGCTTACCTCATCGACCAGAATTGCGAAGTACAAACTACAGGTTTTGCGCCATTTAAAACGATTTTGCCATGATGCACATAAAATCGCTCAAGCACCAAACCAAGCGCGAACCCATTGTGGCACTCGCCTCGCCCACCGAATTGTATTTGCCGTTGAAGGCTTACAAAGGCGAAATGCAACCTGTCGTACAGATTGGACAACCCGTGAAAAAATACGAGCTCGTTGCCAAATCTGACGGACTTTTTGCAACTTCCATTCACGCTCCGGTTTCGGGAAAAATTGTGTCAGTGGAAACAATTGACGGCGAGAATTTCCTCAAACTCAAAAATGACTTCCGCGAAGACGAAATCGCGTTCGATACTTCTCGAAGACCCGAACAGCTCACGCCAACCGAAATCCTCGACAGGCTCGAGCAATTTGGTATTGAAGGCAGTGGTGGCGCGCGTTTTCCTACCCATACCAAATACGGCATCGGTTCCAAAACCATCGAGACTTTTATCGTGAACGCGGCCGAATGCGAGCCTTACCTCACAGCCGATTACGCGCTTATCAGCGAACATTGCGACCAACTTTTCAAGGCGATCTCGATCGTTTACAAATTGGTTCCTTTCCAGAAAATCGTGTTCGCTATTGAAAAACAGCACAAGGAATTGGCCGAAGTCATCAGGAACCGAAGCTGCGAATCGGGCAATTTCGTTTCGGTTAAACTTTTGCCCAACGAATATCCGCAAGGTGGCGAACTCCAGCTCATAAAATCGGTCACGGGCAAGGAATTGCCAAAAGGAAGTATTCCCGCAAATTACGGCGTTATCGTAAATAACGTGGGCACTTTGTGGGCAATTTACCGAGCGATTTTCGAGAACAGACCTTACACCGAACGCGTAATTACGTTCAGTGGCGAAAAGGCATCGACTCGTGGGAATTATCTCGTGAAAATAGGAACTCCGGTGCATTTTGTATTGCAAGCTTTGGGCGAAGACTGGAATCCAGATGAAAAAACAATTATTCTGGGCGGCCCGATGATGGGAAAAGCAGTCCATGATCCGAATGTCCCGATCAACAAGGGAAGCGGCGGTTTGCTGCTGTTGGAAACCCCGGAATCGAACTCGGAAAATTGTATCAAATGTGGCTACTGCGTCGACGTCTGTCCACAAAAATTGATGCCGATGGAATTCGCCAGAACCGAATCGCGAACCAAACAAAAACTCGTTTCCCTAAACCTCAACGATTGCATAGAATGCGGTGCCTGCGCCTACGTTTGCCCAAGCGACGTGCCGCTTTTACCGGGAATTTTCGCGGGCAAAAAACTCCTTTCGGCCTCATGAGAAACCCGATTTTGAAACTGCGCTTTAACCAAACCTCGCTCGTGATGCTCGACGTGATCGTGGCGCTTTTGCCATTGGCCGCCATCGCTTGCATCGCTTTTGGACTGGATGCGTTTTACGTGATCGCGACTTCTGTGGGCGTTTCGGTTTTGACCGATGTGATCTTTTCGGCCATTTATTTCCGCAAACTCAAAGTGATTTTTGACGGATCTGGCGTGATTACGGGTTTGCTGCTCGCCTTCACACTTTCACCTTTAACGCCTTTGTACGTCGTAGCCTTTGGAGCTTTCTGCGCGATTTTTTTCGGGAAAATCCTTTGGGGCGGATTGGGCAAGAATCGCTTCAATCCGGCTTTGGTTGGGCGCGAATTCATGGCCGCCTTTTTTCCGGTC
>JBCNQO010000383.1:0-3184 GCA_039592825.1 Flavobacterium sp. | reverse complement strand
GACCCAAAATACTTCTTGATCCATTCTTTCGCCTGAGCGTTGTCGAATTGACCCGCCACAACCAAAACCGCGTTATTAGGAATGTAGTACTTTTTGTTGAAAGCCTGGAATTCCTCTAGTTTAGCTGCGTCCAAGTGATCCATTGAACCAATGGTTGCCCAACGGTAAGGGTGTTTCTTGAACATGTTTTTCTTTACTTCTGCCAAAAGGTTTCCGTAAGGTTGGTTGTCTACGCGAAGACGCTTTTCTTCTTTTACGACCTCATTTTGCGTATTCACGCCGATTTGGTTGATCACCGGATGCATCAAGCGTTCCGATTCCATCCACAAACCGAGTTCGAGGTTGTTTGACGGGAAAACTTCAAAATAGTAAGTTCTGTCGTCTGACGTGTTGGCGTTGTTGGTTCCACCGTTTGAGGTAACGATCTTGAACCACTCGCCTCTCTGGATGTTCTTTGTGCCTTCGAACAAAAGGTGCTCGAAAAAGTGGGCAAAACCTGTGCGGTCTGGCTGCTCGTCTTTCGCGCCCACGTGGTACATGACCGAAGTGATCACGACCGGAGCCGAGTTGTCGTTGTGCAAAATCACGTGCATGCCGTTGTCGAGGTCAAACTCCTCGAACGCCACTTTCTGGGCAGTGGCGGCTCCCGATAGCAATAGCGCAGAACCCAAAGCCATTATTGTGTTTTTCATAAAGTTAATTGATTAATAATTGCGTGTTTGTATGCGTTGGCAAATGTTTGTTACGCCAAAAATAAGTTTTTTAGGGCGAACGCGTCGGGTTTGCTGTTTTTTTTGGCGCGCCGGCGGCCGGTTCTAATCGTACTTTAATGTTTATGGTGGGTTTTAGCTCCTCGACAGCACTCAGAGCCGCCGTCGGGCTGTCCGCTAAATCTTTTGGGTCGCTGCTGTCGCGCGACCCAAAAGGATGCCACTGCCATCCCTCGCGCAGACCCCGATTTTCATTTCAACTGAAGTGTTTACAAGGCGGCATTTTTGCGCGAAGGATAGCAGCGGCATCCTTTTGCGATTCAAAATTTTCGCCGAACCCAAAAAAGTTCCATCGCAAAAGATACAGCGGATAGCCTGACGGCGGCCGCCCAAAAACAACTAGTCACCCAAAAGTTAAATGGCCGCCGGCGCGCCCCAATAAAAAATAGCAGAAAACAGTGACAGAAGCGGCCATTCCGCCATTACCAACCTATGACTTACGACTTTACACACTTTTTTTCGTCAACCGCTTGCACCTTTGCCTTTTAATCGTATATTTGCACCCATTTTTAATCAATTTCAAACATATTGTTATGTACGCAATCGTAGAGATAGCAGGGCAACAATTTAAAGTTAGCAAAGACCTTAAGGTTTATGTTCACCGTTTGGCAAGCAATGAAGGCGACGCGATTTCTTTCGCGAAAGTCCTTTTGTTGGATGACAACGGAAGCATCACTTTGGGCGCCCCGGCTGTAGAAGGTGCTTCAGTAGAAGCTACTGTAATCAAACACCTTCAAGGTGACAAAGTAATCGTTTTCAAGAAAAAACGCAGAAAAGGTTACAAAAAGAAAAACGGTCACCGTCAAGCGTTGACTCAAATCCAAATTTCAGGAATCACTTTCGGTGGTGCTGCTTCAAAAGCTAAGAAAGCCGCTGCAAAAAAGACTGAAGAAACTGCAACAGAAGAATAATTAATCTTAAAAGATATACGTCATGGCTCACAAAAAAGGTGTCGGTAGTTCCAAGAACGGACGCGAATCAGAATCGAAACGTCTAGGCGTTAAGATTTACGGTGGTCAGGCTGCCATTGCTGGTAACATCATCGTTCGTCAGCGCGGTTCTAAGCACAACCCAGGAGAAAATGTTTACATGGGTAAAGATCACACGCTTCACGCTAAAGTGGACGGAGTGGTTAAATTCCAGAAAAAAGGCGACAACAAGTCATTCGTTTCAATTGAGCCTTTCCAAGCTTAATTAAAACTGCCTTATCATACTAAACCCGTTCTTTTGAGCGGGTTTTTTTATGCGCTTTCGCCAAAGTGCACCAATGGTCATATTTGTTTATTTTTGACCAAAAAATCAGCTGTGCTTTTTTGCAAGATCTTTTCGCGTTTACTGCTTTTGGCATTTATTTTCTGTTGGATTCCTTCCGGATTCGCCCAGGACAGTCTTGCCGTGAACAAAGCGATCAACCGCGGAATCAACGACATGGTCAACGCCCGATACGCCTCGGGACTCAAAACCCTTACCGAAACGCGCGAAATTGCCCAAACGAATTCGTGGCGCAAACAGGAATTCCTTTCGGTGAACAACATTGGGCTTATCTACTACAAAATGGGCGACTACGTCAAGGCGCTCAACAATTTTCTCGAAGCTTACGAATTGGCGGTTTCCCAACATCGTCCAGAAAACGAGATGACGGTTTTGAACAACATTGCGCTGGTTTACATCAAAGAAGAAAAGAAAGAAAAAGCCGAAGAATACCTACTCAAGGCCTACAACATTTCGGTCGAGAACAAAATCACGATCCGCATTGGGTTTTACGCCAGCAATCTCGCCAACCTTTACCTCGAACTGAACCGTTTGTCCGACGCCGACAAATATCTCGACACCGCCTTCAAGACTTTAGACAAAGATTCGAGAACGTTGATAAGCGCCCGAATCGTGAGGAACGCGATTTATCTGGAACGCAATATGCCCGAAAAAGCCGTGCGCGACGGACTCGAACTTCTGGCATCGATCAAAGACAAAGGCTTCGACACGGAATCGTCCGAAATACAGTATTTCATAGCCGAAGCTTACCTGAAACTGAATCAACCTGAAGACGCGCTCAAATTTCTCGAAAACGCACTCAAATTGCGTCCTGAGAAAGATTTGCGCACCAAGATTTACGAACTGATTTCCGAAGCCGCGATCAAGTCGAAAGATGTCGAAAAAGCGCTTTGGGCCAAAGATTCGGTAATCTATCTGAACAAAAAGATTTCCGAGGCCAAAAACCGCGAGCTTTCCGAAAATGCCGCTTTGCGTTTCGAACTGTCGGAATCGCGTCACAACCTGGAAAACAACAAAGCCGAAGCCGCCGACAAACAGAAGATTTATCTGCTTTCGATTTCGGTTTTGCTGCTCATTCTGGCGTCGCTCACCGTGATTTTCTACAAGCGCAACCAATTGGCCATCCGACGCAAGAGCATTCA
>JBCNQO010000382.1:0-3191 GCA_039592825.1 Flavobacterium sp. | reverse complement strand
TCTTCTTCGGTTATGGACAATCCATCGGAAAAACAATTGGCTTTCTTGAACTTAGGCTCGATGGCGAATTTCCCGGTTTTGTCGATGTATCCGAAAAGTCCGTCTTTGCGCACCAAGGCCAAATCCTGGGCATTCGCGAAAGTGATAGCTAGCACCAGCAACAAATATATTTTTTTCATATTCGGTTGATTTATCGGTTACTAGCTAAAATACTAATTATTTATCAAATGATCTTTGACCTTTTGGACGAAAGGATACATCGCCTGATCTTGACTAAATGTAGGAATTATTTTACGAATATCGTCATACAATGTTCTTGAAACCGACGAAATCTTGTGTTTCTGATCCAAAATATCGATCGCCTGAACAATAGAAATCGCCTCAATGGCCAAAACCTCGAAAGCGTTCTCGATGACTTTCGCCGCGATACAGGCTGAGTTCGTTCCCATGCTCACGATGTCCTGGTTGTCGTTGTTGTTCGGAATCGAGTGCACATACATCGGGTTCGACAAAGTCTGGCTTTCTGCCGTAGTTGAAACCGCGGTGAACTGCGTGCCTTGCATCCCGAAGTTGAATCCGAGTTTGCCCATGTTGACAAATGGCGGCAAAATCTCGTTGATTTTCGCATTCATCAAATAGTTGAGCTGACGTTCGGCCAACATCGTCAATTTGGTAATCACGATCTTGAGTTTATCCATTTCGAGCGAAATGTAGTCGCCGTGGAAATTCCCGCCGTGCCAAACGTGCTTGTTCGCCACATCGATAATTGGGTTGTCGTTTGCCGAATTGATCTCTTTTTCGAGAATCGCCGCGACAGAATCGATCGTCTCTTTCACCGGGCCCAAAATCTGAGGAACACATCTCAAAGAGTAATATTCCTGCACTTTTTCCTTGAAAACCGTCTCGGAATTATTGCCCGAATACAAATGGTCTTCGCGCTTGCGCACAAGTTTCGAGTCGGAAAGATTCTCGCGCATCTTGGCAGCGATTTCCTGCTGACCCGCGTGTAGTTTCGTATTGTTGAGTTCGGCCGACAAATGATCGTCGTAAGCCTGAACCAATTCGTTGATAGCACAAGAAAGTTTGATAGCCCAATCGAGCACTTTCTTGGAATTGTGGATATTCACGACCCCGATTCCCGTCATGACCGACGTTCCATTCATTAGCGCCAAACCTTCGCGAAGTTCGACTTTTATCGGCGTCAAGCCCTCGATTTCGAAAACTTCCTGAGTCGATTTGCGTTCGCCTTTGTAGAAAACCTCGCCTTCGCCGATCAAGACCAAAGCCAGGTGAGCCAATTGCACCAAATCGCCAGACGCACCAACGCCGCCGTGCTCGAAAATGAGAGGCGTGATGTCGCGGTTGATGAGTTCTTTCATCAAATGGATCAAAGACGGATGCACACCCGAATTCCCGAGCGACAAAGTGTTCAAGCGAGCCAGAATTGCCGCTTTCACGAATGTCGGGTTCATCGGTTTGCCCGTTCCCGAAGAATGGCTTCGGATAAGGTTGTATTGGAGTTGAAGGCGGTCTGCGTCGTCGATTCGGTATTGCGCCATTGGCCCAAACCCTGTATTCACGCCATAAATGACCTTATTTTCAGAGAATTCCTTTAGAAAATCAAAACTGGCATTCACCCTTTGCAGCACTTCCTCACTGATCGCCACTTTGTTGTTGTTGAATACTACGGCTTCAAATTCCTCAAGGCTTAGATATTCATGTATCGTATTCATTTAAACGAGATTTTAGAGAGCGTAATAAACCGGCTAAAGTTTATTTTTTTCGTAACTTCAATTGTCTTTATTTTGAGGCCACAAATGTAATATAAATTAAGAGATTTTTAAGAACGTAAAACACTTATTCCGATGTTAAAAGAAGTTGTAGATGTGTTGGTGATTGGTGCCGGACCTTCGGGTTGCGTTTCGGCTTGTCATTTGCACGCTAACGGAGTGAAGGTCAAGATGGTCGAAAAGCAGAAATTTCCGCGTTTGGTAGTAGGCGAAAGCCTTATTCCGCGCGTTATGGACCATTTTCACGAAGCCGGATTGTTCCAGACTTTAGACGCCATGAACTTCGAGAAAAAACTCGGGGCGCGCTTTATTCGCGGAGAAGAGATTTGCGTGTTCGACTTCTCTAACAAATACGGCGAAGGTTGGGATTGGACGTGGCAAGTGCCAAGAGCCGATTTCGACAACACGATGGCCAAGGAATGTATCTCGAAAGGTATCGACCTTGAATTCGAGTCGGAAGTGATTTCGGTGGAATTCGAAGGGAAGAAATCCAGAACCGTCGTTAAGGACAAAGACGGAAACCTCAAGGAAATCGAAGCCAATTTCATCATCGACTCAAGCGGTTACGGACGCGTTTTGCCAAGGTTGCTCGATCTGGACACGCCGTCTCACCTCGATCCGCACTCGTCTATTTTCGTTCATGTGGATGACGTAAACCGTCCGGCGGGCGAAGAAGGCACGATGATTTCTTTCGACATTCTAGAAACCGAAGTCTGGCTTTGGGTAATCCCGTTTTCGGATAACCGCACCTCGTTAGGCGTTGTCGGACCAACAACGTTCATCAACTCTTTGTCCGAAAACAAAGACAATGTCGAGGCTTTAAAGAACGCGATCCAATTGTCGGACTTTTACGTGAAGCGTTTCGGAAATGCCGAATTTTTGTTCGAACCCGTAAAACTCGAAAACTACAGCCGTTCGGTAAAAAGAATGTACGGCGACGGATTCGCACTCACCGGAAACAGTTCGGAATTCCTCGATCCTGTTTTCTCATCGGGCGTTTGTTTTGCCACGGAATCCGGAATTCTGGCCGCCAAATTGTACCTGAAAGAATCCAAAGGCGAAAACGTAGACTGGGAAACCGAATTCACGGGTTATATGAGACGCGGAATTGGCGTTTTCACGACTTACGTGAAAGAATGGTATACGGGAAATCTGCAGACGTTGTTCTTCCACCAACCCGAAAACCCAGACGTAAAGCAAAAAATCTGCGCCGTTCTAGCCGGATATGTTTGGGACGAAACCAATCCATTCGTCAAAAAACACGATAACGTCGTGAAGAATATGGCTTATCTGATCAATCAGGAAAAGGCTTTGGCCGAGCAGAAATAGTGCCTGAGTGCCTGAGTGCCTGAGTGCCTGAGTGCCTGAGTGCCTGAGTGCCTGAGTGCCTGAGTGGACTAG
>JBCNQO010000381.1:0-3195 GCA_039592825.1 Flavobacterium sp. | reverse complement strand
AATGCCCTTAATGAACTTAATGGTTCAAAAAAGCGAAGCGCTTTAACTCTTCTAAACTATCTTAACTGTTTAAAAACAGTCCGACAAAAAAACGGTAGAGAATAAACGTTCAAGACTCGAAGTCAAGCAACCCCAAATAAACATCACCCGAAATCCCAAGCAAAACCGCAAAAGCAGGCTCAGTCTTCAAACCCGATTCCTTAAGCCTGATAATTTCAGAGCGAAAAACCTCACCGCGTTCCAGCAAAAGCCGATGCTCGACAAACATATGCCGGTAACCCATTTGCGTTCGAACCGGAATCGGCTGACCAAAAACCTCGAACTCCAAACCCGAAAACCAAAAACCACAAACCACGGTTTCCAGGCCGTTCATCTCAAATTCCCGAATCCCGAAACCTTCAAAATCGCTAAATTCTGCTAACGCCGAGATAAAATCCGACTTATCGGTAAAATGGCAAGCCACGTCCAGATCGCTCGATGCGATGTCAATGCCGATGGGAAAAGTCCCAACCAAAATTGGATCAAAACCAGCCAAAGTCTCCAAAACACGGCTTTCGGTCAAAACCCGAAAAGCATTCTTTTGACTTTCACTGCCGTTTTCGAGATAGCCGATATTAGAAAAATCGATCATTTCACCTCGTCGAAAACCAGGCAAACCGGCGAACAGACCTCGATTTTCTTGGCCGTTTTCTCCAAAAGTCCGGTCGCGGAATTGCGCTCGAAAATCACAATATTGTTCGTGTATTGATGAGCGATCAGAATAAACTTCTCATCTGGACTAAAGGCAAAATCGCGCGGTCCTTTTCCGCCTGTTGGAATCGTCGATTTGTGTGTCAAACGTCCGTTCGGCTCGATCGCGAAAACCGAAATCGTGTTGGCGTCACCGCGATTGGTCGCATACAAAAACTTGCCGTCCGAAGAAATCTTTATCGCCGCCGAACTGATGTCGCCCTTAAAATCGGGCTTCACGATAGACGTTTCCTGAATGCGCTTGAGTTTACCGTCGCTGTAGTTGAAAGCCGTGATCGTGCCGTCGAGTTCCTGGATCGCGTAAAGGTGGTTGGAATCTGGAGAAAACGCGAAATGGCGCGGCCCGCTTCCCGTCTTGATCGGGATCGTGTCCTGGAATTCCAGCACTTTCTTGTCCGAATCCGGATAATATCGGTACACATAAATACGGTCGGTTCCCAAATCGCTCGTAAACACGAACTTCTTGTCTGGCGAGAACTGCGCCATGTGCACGTGCGGACTTTCCTGCCTTTGCGCGTTCACCGAATGGCCTTCGTGTGCAATCACCTGAGCCGCTTCGGTCAATCCGCCGTTATTTTTCTTCTTGAAAACCGAAATCGTTCCGCCCGAATAATTCGAGACGATCACGTTTTTGTCGTCGTTTATGATGTGGCAAGGATCGGCGCCTTTCGAATCGACGCTGTTCACGTAAAGAATCTCGCCCGACTTCGGGTTGTAGTTTAAAGCCGAAACCGTACTTTTCTTGCCGTCCTCATTCACGGCATAAATGAACTTCTGGTCTGGAGAAACCGACAGGTAACTCGGGCTCGTAAGCTTTCCGGTCGACGATTTCTGTTTGGAATCGGCCGTTTCGGGATTGAAATCGTAAACGTAGATGCCTTTGCTGTCGCACGAATTCGTGTAAGTGCCCACCAAAAGGTTGTATTTTTTTTGCGCAATGCCCAACGAACAAACCGTCAGCGCCATTAAAATCAGGATTTTTTTCATTTTCTGGATATGTCTCCCAAAGGTAACGAACTTCGCTTTCCCAATGAAAATTTTTACGATTTGGGCGTTGCCGCGGCCACAACCGATCGCGAAAAAACAACCACCTATTGGCCGCTGCCGCGCTTTGGCCACTCGCTTTTTGAAAGCTGACCGCATTCAAAAGAGCTTAGACATAGGCCAAATCGCTAACGCGTGCTTGTGAATCGAATAGCTATTTTTGAACAAAATCTTTGTTAGCGGAGAATTTTCGGAAGTGTCCGTCTGGGGCTTTTTGGCGTTTGGATCAATACAGTGATTTCGCGCGCGAGACCTAACAAATCTCGGAGATTTGTTAGGTCTGGAGAAAACCCAAAAAAAATCTTCCAAAATACAATCCAAATCTAACTCCAAAAACCAACAGTCGGTTACAGAAAATCTGTAAAAATCCCCAAAATCCTCCCACCCAAAAATCTCTAAAAACCATTGCCGAATCACCGCCAAAAATCCGTATTTTTGACACCTAAAAAGCGGAATGCAGTTCAGACACCCGGAAATCCTTTACTTCCTTTTCCTACTGGTAATCCCGATTATCGTCCATTTGTTCCAACTGCGCCGTTTCAAGAAAGAATATTTCACCAACGTCGCTTTCCTAAAAGAACTTTCGATCCAGACGCGCAAGAGCTCGAAGATCAAGAAATGGCTTTTGCTGGCCACTCGCCTACTTTTGCTGGCTTGTCTCATCATCGCTTTTGCCCAACCGTTCTTTAAGGCCAAAGATTCCAAAAGCGCGTCCAACGAAACCTATATCATTCTCGACAATTCGTTCTCAATGCAGGCAAAAGGCCAGAAAGGCGAGCTTTTGAGACGTGCTGTAGAAGATTTGCTTGAGCACACGCCAGAGGCCAAAAATTTCTCTTTGGTCACAAACACCGAAAGTTTCTGGAACACAGACATCAAATCAATCCAGAAAGAACTTCAGAACCTGAAATACAGCGCAACGCCGTTCGAGCTCGACAACCTTATCGCCAAAGTCAACGCGCGCAAGTCGGCTTTCAGCAAAGACATCATAGTGATTACCGACGCGGCCGGCCTCGAAGCCAAACAGCTAAAAGGCATCGACAAGGAATCGAACACCTATTTCATCATTCCCGAATCGGAACAAAAAAACAATGTGGCCGTCGACAGCGTCTATCTGAACCAAACGATGGACAACTTCTACGAGATCGGAGTGAAACTGTCGGCTTTCGGTGACGAGAACAAAGAAGTGCCGATCGCTTTGTACAACGATGGAAAACTCATCGCCAAAACGGTTTCCAAAATGGACGCCAAGACCAAAACGATGAATTTTACGATCCCAAAAGCCGATTTCAACGGGTTCGTCCAGATTACAGACAACGGTTTGGCGTATGACAACGAGCTTTATTTCAGCCTGTCCAAACCCGAAAAGACCAATGTTGTTTCGATCGGAGACGCGTCCAA
>JBCNQO010000380.1:0-3202 GCA_039592825.1 Flavobacterium sp. | reverse complement strand
CTTTTTGCCGAACAGAAAGGTCTTGACAAAAGCGACTTGCTCGAAGCCATAAACGAAAGCGCTTCGGGAAGTGGCGCGACAAGACTCAAGACGCCGTCTCTCGTAAACAACGAATTCCCGCCGGCATTCGCTCTCGATTTGATGCTCAAAGACGTTTTGCTGGCAAAGCTTGACGGAGCCGATTTCGCTTTGACCGAAAGTCTCGTCGGCGCTTACCAAAAGGCACACGATTCGGGCTTTGGCGCGCTCGACGTCATGGCCGTAATCGATTATCTCAGAACAAAATGAAGCCAAAAAACGTCCACACTTTCAACACGATCGCCGAGTTCCATAAACTTGCCGGTTTGCCCAGTCCGCAGCATCCGCTCATCAGTCTGGTCGATTATTCGAAAGTCAACTATGCCACAGAGAACGGGGAAATTTCGTGGGTGCAGCACTTTTACTCCATCGCTTTGAAACGCGGATTGAACAAGAATTTCAAGTACGGCCAGCAACCTTATGATTTCGACGAAGGTTTGATGTCTTTCGTTTCTCCGGGTCAGGTCGTGAACATTTTTGTAGACAAGGATTCGGATGTGCAACCTACGGGTTGGATTCTGTTCATCCATCCGGATTTTCTCTGGAACACGTCTTTGGCCAAAGCGATCAAACACAGCGATTTCTTCGGATATGCCGTGAACGAGGCTTTGTTTTTGTCCGAAAAGGAAGAAGAAACGATCATTGGGATTTTGCACAATATCCGTCAGGAATACGAATCCAGCATCGACAAGTTCAGCCAGAACATCATCATTGCGCAAGTGGAAGTCTTGCTGAATTATACCGAAAGGTTCTACCAAAGGCAATTCATTACGCGACAGATCTCGAACCACGAGATTCTTGGCAGGCTCGAAAAGCTTCTTGACGATTTTTTCCGTTCGGACGATTTGGTGAACAACGGTTTGCCGTCGGTGAACGAAATCGCCACAAAACTCAACGTTTCCCCGAATTACCTTAGCGGACTTCTCAAATCCCTTACCGGACAAAGCACGCAACAGCACATTCACGACAAACTCGTCGAAAAAGCCAAAACCGTGCTTTCGACCACGCAACTTTCGGTGAGCGAGATCGCTTATTCGCTTGGTTTTGAGCATCCGCAATCTTTCAGCAAATTCTTCAAAAGCAAAGTGAATGTTTCGCCTTTGGAGTTCCGCAACTCGTTCAACTAGAGGCGAATCGTGTAAGATTACAAAATAGTCGTGTTAGGTAATCGATTGGTTTTCAAGGTAATTTTATCGTCAACTCAAAATCGACTACCATGAAAACGATCCACACACTAAAAGCTGCGGCCGTCATCGCGCTTACGGCACTTTTCGTGGCTTGCGGCACTTCTTACAGAGGTTCGGCCGCCGACCGCACCGGAACCAACGGCGCCACGAACGGAAACGGAAAAATCCCGACTTCTTCGGCTCATAGGGTCAATTACTGATCAATAACTTTTAAATACACGAAAACCGGCCATTGCGACCGGTTTTTTTATTTCAGATTTTGGATTCTCGAATTTAGATTTCAGAGACAGGTGTTGTTGTCGTTGACTATTTCAAACAATGTTCCCACTTCTGTCGCGTTCAGGGCGCGTCTGTAGATTCTTACGTGATCCATTAGTCCGCCTGGGAAACTTCCTCCTATGGCAGACGGTGGCATATCTGTCGATTGGAACGTGAACGGCAATTGGGCTACGAGATTCGCGTCTCTGTAAAATGATAAAGTCTGGCCGTCGTAAGTCAAGACCAGATGATGCCAAACGTTTATCGAGCCGCCCAAACCTTGATCGAACCACGATTGGTCAGAAAGTGTCGCGCCGCCCACGCTTACCACAGGGCTTTTCACATCGATGCTCGCTCCGTCGAAAAGAATGCTCAATTGGTTCGTTTGGAAGAACACTTCTGGCGTTGTCACGAAATTGTCCTGTTGCCTGTTGAACCACAAACTCACCGTAAAGGCGTTGGTTTGCAGCATGTTGTTTTGGGCGTTTCCGTTTATGACGATCTGGTTTTCTGGCGTTCCGTCGAGGAATTGTACCGCTCCTAACGGCGTGTCTGTCCTGTCGTTCACGAACGCGATTCCGCCAATTGCCGATGGCGTCGAGAATCCGGTGAGGTCGGCGATTTCGTTGGCGATTGGCATGTAGAAAATAAGGTCGTCGATGAGAATATCCGGGTTCGAACATGCGCAATTCGTGACGGCCTGAGTGATCGCTGCGTCGAATTCTTCGTTGGAACCGATTGTTATCGCGGCTCCGGATGAGTCGAAAACGGTGATCGGATATTGTATCTGGTAAAGTTCAGATGTCGCCAGGTTTTGTATCGAAAGAAAAAACTCCTGATCGTTGTCGATTGTTCTAGTTGTGGGATTTTGCGAACCCGTGTCGTAAGTCGTGATCGTTATCGGATAACTCACCGTCAAACATCCCACAGATTCCAAAAGCCCGCAATTGGACGAAAGTGCCGAAAGTTGGTCGGCACTCGTAACGGTAGTTTCTTCGTAAGATTGGCTTATGACGGTTATCGGATAGACGAATTCCACGAAAGTGCCAACGGGAGTTTGTCCTAAAATTGCAGCAACCGTCGCATAATCTTCCGTCGTATTTACGGTAAAAGGCTCGTTGTTGATGCGGATCTCGACAGGCAATTTTACGCTGAAACAGTCTGTGGTGTCGAGTACGTTGTCAATCGAAGTCTTATTGGCCGTAAGATTCTGCAATCGCCGCGACAATTCCGAATCCTTGTTGAGCAACGTTCCGCTTTGCCGGCTTTCGTTCTCTTCGTCCTGACAGGAAACTATTACTCCGGCGAAGACCGAAAAAACCAGCAAAAAATAAAGTCCAAATTTTCTCATTGCAATTTTGGTTTGGGGTAAAAACAACCTTAAGATAGAAAACCCTACCCGAATTGACTAAATTTAACATGAAAAATCTTTTTTCTTTAGGTAGGGTAAAACCATTTTGGACTGTTTTAGCTATCGAATTCAATCTCGTATGGACAACTGTTCGATTCAAGGCGTTTGCGAGGAAAACCTGTTCTCGCGCATTTTCAGGCAGCACGCTCGTTCGTTGCGCAACTATCTCGTATACAAATTCGGGGACGATGAAAAAGCGCAAGATGTAACCCAGGACGCGTTCGCCAAACTTTGGGAAAACTGCGCCGACGTGCCAGAGGAAAAGGCC
>JBCNQO010000038.1:0-8152 GCA_039592825.1 Flavobacterium sp. | reverse complement strand
CCGTAATCAATCGCATGGGATTCAACAACGGCGGTGTTCTGGAAGCCGTCGAACGTCTGAAAAAGAACAAAAACGTGCTCATTGGCGGAAATATCGGCAAGAACAAGGTTACGCCAAACGAAGAAGCCGTGAAAGATTACGAGATCTGTTTCGATGCGCTTTTTGATCACGTCGACTATTTCGTGGTGAACGTGAGCTCGCCCAACACGCCCAATCTGCGTGAGCTTCAGGACAAAGAACCGTTGACGGCATTGCTCAACTCGCTCCAGCAGCGCAATTCGGCCAAAGCCAATGCGAAACCGATCTTGCTCAAGATTGCTCCGGATCTTACAGATGAACAACTTCTCGACATCATTGACATCGTTCGCGATACGAAAATTGCGGGCGTCATCGCCACCAATACAACCATTTCCCGCGAAGGGCTGAAATCGGCCAATCAGTCGGAAACTGGCGGATTATCGGGCAAGCCGCTTGCGAAAAGATCAACCGAAGTTATCCGTTTCCTTTCCGAAAAAAGCGACAAAGCTTTCCCGATAATTGGAGTCGGTGGTATCCATTCTGCTCAGGACGCGCTCGAAAAGCTCGATGCCGGAGCTAGTCTGGTGCAATTGTACACGGGCTTTATTTATGAAGGTCCGAAGCTGATAAAAGATATCAATAAGGCGATTTTGGCAAGATCCTGATAGCGTATTTGTCGGGTTATCCGTTAAAGTAAATCTCAATATTGTATTTGAATCCAGAAATACTTTATTTGCGATTGGAATAATTAAAACGCGTCAAGCCTGCCTTAAATTTAGATTACGAGATGAAGACACTATCACAGAACAGGCTTTTTGACAGCCGTGAACTCAAAATTTCAGAGACGCGTCTTTTTTATCACGACAGAAGATTCAATAGCCACAGTATCGACTTGAGCATACGTTTTGAGGAAGTCACGAAAATGAAAGTCTCTCACAATAAGTCCGAATTGCTTGTGCTGGCACTTTCCCTGCTTTCAGTTCTTTCAGCAGTCGCATGTATTTTTCTGGGAGACGGCGATTCGGATTTTTCGCCTTTCACCTTTATTCCGTTTCTGCTAGGTGGCGTCGCAGGAACCGCCTATTTTTTTATCGTGAAAGAAAATTCCTGGAAAATAAAGGTCGGTCCGGGCGCTTTCGTTTTTATCCACAAAAACATTCCTGACAAGGAAAGCGTGGACGGATTTATTGAAACATTGTTCGAAGCGCGAGACATGTATTTAAGGGAAAGTTATCTGAATTTCGATAAAAACCTCGATTATGAAAATCAATTCCAGAATTTGAAATGGATGATGACCAACGAGGTGATTTCGAAAGCCGAATTCGACGAGAAATACCAGGAATTGAAAGCGCTCTACAATTTTGACAAAAAGTCGGTTGGGTTCGGGCAATGATGAATTTCGATTTTTTCATCGTTCCCTTTTCTGCTACATTTTTCTTTGTCCGAATTCCGACGCCAACAAAGCATAGTAATCCGAATCCTCGAAATGATCGCCCGTTCTGTAATGCCCGCGGGCCGTGCCTTCTTTGGTGAATCTGAATTTTTTGAGCAATCTTACGGACGGTTCGTTTTTGGCAGAGACGAAAGCTTCGACGCGGTTCAGTTCCATTTCTGAAAATCCGAATTCGAGCACTTTCCCTAAAGCTTCGGTCATAAACCCTTTTCCTTTATCCGTGTCGTTTTTCATGGCGTAGAAAATCTCGGCTCTTTTGTGGGAATCGTTCCAGGTGTGAAAACCGCATTCGCCAATTATTTTACCAGTCGATTTGTTTGCCAATAGGAAGAATAAGAGCGAAATCCTGTTGGTTTCCATACCTTTTTCGTGGCGTTGTTTCCAATGTCCGAATTCGGCTTCGTCCAGTCCCATGAGTTCCATTATTTCGGGTTTGGAGCGGGTTTCGAAAAGTTCGTGTATCTGCTTTGGCGTGACGAGTTTTAGCCGCAAACGCTCGGTTTCCAGAAAGAATCCCATATTAACCGAAGAAATTTTCAAGCACGCTTTGCGCCAGCAAATATTGGACGACCGCTCCCGTTATCATCGCAATACCAAAACTCAAAAGTGTCCCAATAAGCACGTATTCGGTTAGTTTCCGATCTTTATTTCCCGTAAGGTCGCCGAATCGGAAAATGGATTTCGCGCCCAAAAGCAACCCTATCGCATCAAAATGTCCGGTAATGAGAAAGGCGAAAACGAACAGGCGCTCGAGCATTCCTATGTAGTTTCCGGCGTTCTGAAGTGACTGATCGTCTGGCGTCGTGTCTGGCGTCCAGGTTGAGAGAAGGGTTTTGATCGTGATTGACGTTGGTTTGGTAAGCAAGACCGCTCCGGTGAAAACGATCCAGAATTGGTCCGTCGGAACCGAAAATGCGAGAGCGCCGTCTTCGATATAAGTGCAAATGGCGACTATTACGAGTATGTGCAGCAATTGGTCGGCTATGAACCAACGCCTTTGGGTTTCGGGTTTCTGGAAAGCGAGTTTGAGATAGTCGATGAATCCGTGGGAAATGGCCAGAAACAATGCGGGAACGACGTAATCCCATCCGATAAGCAAAACCGCCAAAAGCCCATGCAGAGCCGAATGCAAATACAAATAGATGCTTTTGTGCTTGTGCGTTTGCTTGTGCAGAACCCAACTCGTGGGCTGCAACAGAAAGTCGCCCAGCAAATGGGCCAGAACCAGTTTTACGAAGATGATCATAGGCTTGAGACGGTTTTTCGGTAAAAGGCTTCGGTTTCCATGATTAGGTCGAAATGGGCGCGTTTCTGGCGTCGGCTCACGGCGGCTTGCGTTATTCCGAGTTTTTTTCCCAATTCTTCCTGAGATAATTCGGGATTCTGTACGGCTTCAAAAACGAATTCGGCCGATTGTGGCAACCAGTTCGCCATAAGTGCCGAGATCAGCCGGAACATCAGGTTGAGCTGCTGGTCGATTTCGCGGTTGTCTGTTCGGATCGCCAGCGTGAGTTTCTGCGGTTTCAGGGTTTCGAACAGTTCGCCCGATCTCACGAAAGCGCTTCCGTTGCTTTCGGACAGTTTTTCGGCCACGACCGATTTCTCGCCAATGCCAATGCTCATCCGCGCATCGAGTTTTCTTTGGCCGAGCAAAGCTTTGATCAGGATTGCGGTTTTCAACGCTTCTTCGGGCTGGGCGATCTCAATCTGAAATGCGTCACCGCGGTAGATTTCCCAGGTTTTGGGTTCTTTTCCCAACGTCTGCAGGAAAGACTTCAACGCGGGCAACCATTCGCCCGAAACGTCTTTTCTGGAATTGATGATATCGGCTGTGAGTATCGCTGGCATATCCAAATATAAAGAAATTATCCAAATTATTACTTAATTGTGGAATTATTATAGATATGATTTAATTAGGTAATATATTTAATTATGTCTAAATTGGGTAATTTCGCTGAAAATATTGCCTCATTTTGAATGAAAACGTTTTCGTGAATCTTGTTATCTTTGGCATCCTATGAACAAGGTCAAGATCATCGAATGTCCGCGCGACGCCATGCAAGGCATCAAAACCTTTATCCCGACCGAGCGCAAGATCACTTACATCCAATCGCTTTTGAGAGTAGGTTTCGACACGCTTGATTTCGGAAGTTTCGTCTCGCCAAAAGCGATCCCGCAAATGCAGGACACGGCCGAAGTGCTCGCGAATCTCGACTTGTCCAAGACCCAAAGCAAGCTGCTCGCGATCGTGGCCAATACGCAAGGCGCGCAAACCGCTTCTCAGTACAAGGAAATCCAATATTTGGGTTATCCGTTCTCGATTTCGGAAAACTTCCAGATGCGCAACACCCACAAAACCATTGCCGAATCGATCGTGACCTTGCAGGAAATCCTGGATGTCGCCACGAAAAGCGGCAAAGAAGTCGTGGCTTACCTATCGATGGGATTCGGGAATCCTTATGGCGACCCGTGGAATGTGGAAATAGTGGGCGAGTGGACCGAGAAACTGTCGGCTATGGGCGTGAAAATCCTGTCTTTGTCCGACACGATCGGCAGTTCTACGCCAGAAGTCATCACTTACCTTTTCTCGAATCTGATACCGAAATATCCCAATATCGAGTTCGGTGCACATCTTCACACCACGCCAGAAAAGTGGTTCGAAAAAACCGATGCCGCTTTCAAGGCGGGCTGCATGCGGTTCGACGGTGCGATTCAAGGCTTCGGCGGTTGTCCAATGGCCAAGGACGAGCTCACCGGAAATATGCCAACAGAAAAATTGCTGTCGTATTTTACCCAGCAAAAGGCCGAAACCGGCGCGAGCCCAATGAGTTTTGAAAGCGCCTACAACGAGGCGAGCAAGCTTTTCGGGGAATTTCATTAGAAGCTTTTTCCGGCTGTCCACTTTTAGCTTTCTTCAAAATCCCATTTTTGCACGCTTTGCCAAGAGCTTCTTTGGTCGCTTCGGCAAAACGGCAAAAAGAGGTATTTTGCGCAAAAGGCTAACCGCTGTCATCCGGGCTAGGCAAACTCCAAAAGACATCAGAAATGAACGAAAAACAAACTGTCCACATAAGCAAATTCCTAAGCCTCGTTTTAAGGCACAAACCCGAAACCATCGGCATTGCGCTAGACGAAAACGGTTGGGCATCCACAAAAGAACTCATCGAGAAAATGAGCGCTTCGGGAACCGAACTCAATTTCGAAACGCTCGCCCATGTGGTCGAAACCAATCCCAAAAAGCGGTTCGCGTTCAACGAAGACCGTTCCAGAATCCGCGCCAGTCAAGGGCATTCGCTCGAAATCGAACTCGGCTATGCGCCCAAAACTCCGCCAGAAATCCTGTATCACGGCACGGCTGTGGACAATCTCGATTCCATACGCGAAAATGGTTTGCAGAAACAATCGCGCCATCACGTACACCTAAGCGCTGATAAGGAAACTGCCCAGAAAGTTGGCATGCGCCACGGGAAGCCTGTGGTTCTCGAAGTGCTTTCGGGTGAGATGCAGCGTTCGGGAGTCGTTTTTTATCGGTCTGAGAATGGGGTTTGGCTTACCGATTTTGTTGGGGTTGGGTTTATCCGGTTTTAGCCTTCGCTTCGCTCCGGCTTTTGGCTCGCTTCGCTTCGCGCCTTTCTTGCTTGCGAAGTCTGCGACTTCGCAACGCCGCGTTCCCGGGTCTGCGACCCGCACCCAAAAAAACGATCAACGCCTCCACCATTTCGAGAAAGGCAAAAGGTTGTCAAAGTCAACTTTTTCCCCAATCATCGGCGTCCATAACGCAATCTCGCAATTTGCAAACTCTTCGGTGATTTTCTCGATCGGTTCGTTCCAGGCGTGCATCGCCAGCGAGAACTTCGCCCAATGTACAGGAAGAACGGCTTTGGTCTTCAAATCCTTAGCCGCCAATTTCCATTGACCCGGAATCATGTGGATGTAACGCCAGTCGGTGTTGTATTGCCCGCATTCCAGAATCGCGAGGTCGAAAGGCCCGAACTTGTCACCGATTTCCTTGAAATGCACGTCGTAACCCGAATCGCCGCCCAGAAAAAGTCGCTTCGACGGGGTTTCCAAAACGAACGAGACCCAAAATGCCTTGTTGCGCTTTAGCCCGCGACCCGCAAAATGCCGCGCCGGTGTGGCGTAAATCTTGAATCCGTTGGGCAAGTATTCGTGTTGCCACCAATCGAGTTCGGTAATGATCGCCGCATCGAAATCCCAATTCCTCAAATGGATTCCCGTTCCCAAACCCGTGATCACATTCCTGATTTTCGGGTGCAAAGCCGTTACGGTCTTATAATCAAGATGATCCCAGTGATCGTGCGACAGCAAAAGGTAATCGATTTCGGGAAAGTCATCTGACGAATAAATATCGCTGCCCAAGAAAGCCCGCGTCGTGGCCGGAATAGGTGAGGCCGCACCGCTAAAAACCGGGTCGACGAGGAATTTGGTGCCGTCGATCTGCAGGAAGTAAGACGAATGGCCAAACCAGACCAGAATGTTTTCGTGCGGCTGCAAGTTCTTGAGGTCGGTTTTCTCGGATGGCAAAACGAAGTCGGGTTTTCGGTCGGGATTCTGCGAAAAGAAAAACTTGTAGAGCATCTTTCCCATGCTCGCGTCTTCGGCCAGATTCGGCGTTTTCGAGATGTTCTGGAATTGTCCGCCAAGGTAGTTGGGCGACTTTTTGTAGTTATCCAAATCTTCTCCTTTGGCGGTTTTCCCGAATTCCGGACGTTGCATAAACGCATAGACGGCCAGTCCGAAAAGAGCAATCAGGCAAATTAAGGCGTAAAACATAGTTGAGGTTTGGTCTGATAAATTTAAATCGGAAACTGGCCATAAACGTTTGCCTTTAACGAATATTTAGTGCCTGAGTTTGTACGACGCGAGAAAACTCGAAGTCGCGGAATGACTTAATCGATTTCGTGTTTCGTCCGATTTTTTTCAGAATATATTAGCATAGTTCGTATTGTTAAAAAACGTATATTTGCACGCAATTTAACACCAACAGTTAAATCCCTTTTAACTACTAAAGTTGATTGCAACATGAACGCACACACTTCCAAAATCATCGGTGAAGGTCTTACTTACGATGATGTTCTCCTGGTTCCCAATTACTCCCAAGTGCTTCCCCGCGAAGTGAATATCCAATCCAGATTTTCCAAAAACATCACGCTGAACGTGCCAATCGTTTCTGCCGCGATGGATACAGTAACAGAAAGTGCTATGGCGATCGCGATGGCCCAGGAAGGCGGTATCGGTGTTTTGCACAAGAACATGACGATCGAGCAACAGGCCGCGAAAGTCCGTAAGGTGAAACGTGCCGAGTCTGGCATGATCATCGATCCGGTGACGCTTCCGCAGACTTCTACCGTAGCCGATGCCAAGAATGCGATGCGCGAATTCGGCATTGGCGGAATCCCTATCGTAGACGACAATAGGAAACTCGTAGGAATCGTGACCAATCGCGATCTTCGTTTCGAGAAAGACAACAAGCGCGCGATAGCCGAAGTCATGACAGCAATGCCGTTGGTAACTGTAGCCGAAGGAACATCATTGGCCGAAGCAGAAGTGATTCTGCAGGGCAAGAAGATCGAAAAACTTCCGGTAGTGAATGCCGACAACACTTTGGTCGGACTGATCACTTTCCGCGACATCACCAAATTGACCCAAAACCCAATCGCCAACAAAGATTCGCTAGGACGCCTTAGAGTTGCCGCCGCGATCGGTGTTACGGGCGATGCGGTACAAAGAGCCGAAGCTTTGGTAAACGCCGGAGTTGACGCGATAATCATTGACACAGCTCACGGACATACCAAAGGCGTGGTCGAAATCCTCAAACTGGTAAAAGAGAAATTCCCTCAAGTGGACGTTGTGGTAGGAAACATCGCAACTCCAGAAGCGGCATTGTATCTCGCAGAAAATGGTGCCGACGGCGTAAAAGTAGGAATCGGGCCAGGCTCGATCTGTACGACTCGTGTTGTGGCTGGCGTAGGATTCCCGCAATTCTCTGCCGTGTTAGAAGTTGCCGCAGCCTTGAAAGGTTCGGGCGTTCCGGTTATCGCCGACGGTGGAATCCGTTATACGGGTGATATCCCGAAAGCCATCGCCGCCGGAGCGGATTCCGTCATGATGGGATCATTGCTCGCCGGAACCAAAGAATCGCCAGGTGAAACCATCATTTTCGAAGGACGTAAATTCAAGTCTTATCGCGGAATGGGATCGGTAGAAGCCATGAAAGAAGGCTCGAAAGACCGTTATTTCCAGGATGTGGAAGACGATATCAAAAAATTGGTTCCGGAAGGAATCGTGGGCCGTGTGCCGTACAAAGGCGAGCTCAACGAAAGCATGCAACAGTTCATTGGCGGTCTTCGCGCCGGAATGGGCTACTGCGGGTCGAAAGACATCGCGACGTTGCAGGAAACCGGAAGGTTCGTGAGAATCACCTCAAGCGGAATTACGGAAAGTCATCCTCACAACGTTACTATCACTAAGGAAGCGCCTAATTATTCGAGGTAATTTTTGAGCTTTAGGCTTTAGGTTGGAAGCTTTATGCAATAGGATAACGCGATGGGAAACTGTCGCGTTTTTTTATTTAACAATTTTTACAGAATTTCTGTAAGGGAGATTTTCGGAAGTTGCCGAACTTCCAGACCTAACAAATTTCAAAAATTTGTTAGGTCT
>JBCNQO010000379.1:0-3216 GCA_039592825.1 Flavobacterium sp. | reverse complement strand
AGCTACACTAAAGTAAAATAGAGGAAGACCAAATGTGAATGGCTGTGAAGTGTCCGGTAATGATACAAGCAAAATCAACTTTCAGATTCGAACCTTTTTCTGCCAGACCTAACAGGTTACGTAAACCTGTTAGGTCTCCCAAAGCTAATGTTTCAAAACATAACCCAATTACAGATTATCTGTAAAAATTGTTAAATCAGCAGCCCGCCAACCATCCCAACCAACAGAAAAAACCAAATCAAAAATCCCACCTCAAACCAAAAAATCGACGAATTTTCGACCCAACCCAACTACCAAAAATCGCCCAAAATCCACTAAATTTGCGAAAACTCAACTCATGAACCATCTTCGAGAAACCATAGAAAAAGCTTGGGAAGACCGCTCGCTTTTGCAAGAACAGAAAACCCTTGACGCGATCAGGAAAGTAGTCGATCTGCTCGACGAAGGCACGATACGCGTGGCAGAGCCGACACTCGACGGCTGGCAGGTAAATGAATGGATCAAAAAGGCCGTAGTGCTGTATTTCCCGATCCAGAAAATGGAAACGCTAGAAGCCGGAATCTTCGAATACCACGACAAAATTCCGTTGAAAAGAAATTATGCCGAGAAAGGCATCCGTGTTGTCCCTAACGCTGTCGCGCGTCACGGAGCTTACATCTCAAAAGGCGTGATCCTGATGCCAAGTTACGTGAACATCGGCGCTTACGTTGACGAAGGCACGATGGTAGACACTTGGGCAACAGTCGGAAGCTGTGCGCAAATCGGAAAGAACGTGCATTTGAGTGGCGGTGTCGGAATTGGTGGTGTCCTTGAACCTTTGCAAGCCTCGCCAGTCGTGATCGAAGACGGAGCGTTCATCGGGTCGCGCTGCATCGTCGTTGAGGGCGTTCGCGTGGAGACAGAAGCCGTTCTGGGAGCTAATGTCTGCCTTACCGCATCGACCAAAATCATCGACGTTACAGGAAGCGAGCCCATCGAAATGAAAGGTGTCGTTCCGGCGCGATCTGTCGTGATTCCTGGAAGTTATACCAAGAAATTCGAAGCCGGAGAATATCAGGTTCCTTGCGCACTTATCATCGGAAAACGCAAACATTCCACTGATCTTAAAACGAGTTTGAACGACGCTTTGCGCGAATATGACGTAGCGGTTTGATTTAAATTGATAATTGATAATGGACAATTGACAATTACCTATCGTACTTGATAATTGGCATAAAAATCTCTTTGGGTTAGTTTTCGGACATTCTTTCTCGAGAAAATTATCAATTATCAATTGTTAATTGTCAATTATGAAGAAGATTCTGGTCATTCAGCAAAAGATGATCGGCGATGTTTTGGCGTCTTCGATCATCTGCAACAACCTCAAAACACTGTATCCGACGGCACAGATCGACTATTTGGTCTATCCTTTTACGCGTCCGGTGGTCGAGAACAATCCGAATATCGACAACCTTATTCTTTTTAAGGACGAATTCCGAAAGAGCAAAAAAGCGCTTCTGAAGTTTTTGGTCGGAATCAGAAAATCGCGATATGACGTTGTGATCGACGCTTACGGAAAGCTCGAAAGCAATCTCGTGGTGGGCGTTTCGGGAGCCAAGACGAAGATCGGTTTCCATAAATCGTATACGAAATTCGTGTATGACCAAACCGTTCGCGAGAAGTCAAAACCCGATACGAATGCGGGCTTGGCCATCGAAAACAGGCTTTTGTTGCTGCAATCTTTGTCTGACGGAAAGACGCTCGACAATCGTCCGAAAATTTTCCTTACGGACGAAGAAATTTCCAACGGAAAACAAATTCTCGAATCGCATAACATCGACTTTTCGAAGAAACTTTACATGATTGGCGTATTGGGAAGCGGCGGCAACAAAACGTATCCGTTCCCTTTTATGGCGCGACTTCTGGACGCGATCGTGGCCCAAACCGACGCGACTTTGCTGTTCAATTATATGCCGATCCAGGAAGCCGAAGCACGAGAGATTTTCAATATGTGCGACGTCAAAACGCAGGAAAACATCAAGTTTCATATCGTACCGGGAAGCATTCGCGAATTTTTATCGCTCACCTATCATTGCAACGCGCTTATCGGGAACGAAGGTGGCGCGGTCAACATGGCCAAAGCGCTTATGAAACCTACGTTCACGATATTTTCGACCTGGATCAAAAAAGAAGCTTGGAACGCGTTTGATGACGGAATCCACAATGTTTCCGTGCATCTGAAAGACTTCAAACCGGAACTTTACGGCGGCAAATCGGCAAAGGAAATGAAAGATAAGGCGATGGAACTTTACGGACAATTCGCCCCGGATCTGATTTTACCTGAATTGAAGCTTTACCTCGAAAACAACTGACAAATCACGGTTGTAACTTTTGAAAACAATTTAAAACCGCGAATTCGCGAATGAAACTAAAATTCGCGAATTCGCGGTCTAATTTATTTCAGGCCTGGATTTCATCCGAAGGAATTTGCGATTGCTGAAGATCGCGCTCTAGCAAATTTCGCCTTTTCCTTACAACCAAAGCGCCAATCCAAACCGCGAGCAAAGTCACCAAAATAGCGGCTTTTACAGTATCAAGTTCGTGAAAAAAGTTGTTCAGCGAGTGAAAAGCGGCAACGGCCAAAAGCGAATTCGTGGCATCGGCAACCTTCGAAATTCCCCATGTTCCGAGCACGAGAATCCCAAAGAAGATCATATTGGAACTCGTCAACTCGAAGTTCAAGTGCCAGACGAACCACAAAACGGCTACAATCAAAATGCCCGCAAACTTTGGCAATGACTTCAATTCCTGTTGCAGAAAACCACGCCATCCGATTTCCTCGAAAAGTCCGTAGACCAAAATTGCCGTTATGGTTATGGGCGAAATCGTGCCTTTGGCCATGAATTCGGCAGCCGAAATGAGTACGATCGGCAACAGCCAAAACAAGGCGAACGGCACCAAAATGGTCTCGTAATTTCCTTTGAGGCTCAAAACGGGCTTGATTTTGAACAATGAAAAAACGACGATCGCGCCTATCGTTGGGCCAATTCCCGTCAAAATCGCTCTTATGACATCACTGGAAATTCCGTTCAAAATGTCGGTTTTATTGGTCAGGTAACGGCAAACGATGGCGATTAGGTAAAAAGTGGCGACGGCGAAATAGTTGGGTTTGGTTTTCATCTTAGTGTTTGTTTGAACTTTGATCCAAAAGTAAAAAGACCGTTTCTGCCAAAAATT
>JBCNQO010000378.1:0-3223 GCA_039592825.1 Flavobacterium sp. | reverse complement strand
ACCGCATCTTTTCCATTCGATTCCCGATATGAACCGCGCGCTAGGTTTGCCCGAACCGACGCATCCACTAATCACCGTAAACCAACACAGCGAGATTACTGCCGATGTTTCGGACATCGCGAAAGGTTTGGTTATGGATTTTTACAAGATTTCGTACAAACGGAATATGGTCGGAAAAATCAAATACGGCCATCATCACTACGATTTCAACAACGGCGGCCTTTCGTTCATCTCGCCCAGACAATTCATTGCCGAGGCCGACAGCGATGGGGAATGCGACGGCATCACGCTTTTGATCCATCCGGATTTTCTCATCGGATATCCGCTGGCCAACGCAATCAAGAAATTCGCTTTTTTCTCTTATAGCGCCAACGAGGCTTTGCAACTTTCGGCTAAAGAAGAAGAAACTATTCTCGATGTTTTGGACAAGATTTCGGACGAGCTCAACCAAAGGCTCGACAATTTCAGTCAGGACGTGATCGTGAGCCAGATCGAGTTGCTGCTCAATTACAGCAATCGTTTCTACAACCGACAATTCCTGACGCGAAAAGTGGCCAACAACGATGTCCTGAGTAAAATGGAAGCGTTGCTGAACGATTATTTCGAAAGCGAAAACGGCCTCGAGAAAGGTTTGCCCACGGTTCAGTTTTTTGCCTCGGAACTCAACGTTTCTGCGGGTTACCTTAGCGACATGTTGCGAGCGCTCACCGGAATGAACGCCCAACAGCACATTCAGCAAAAGCTTATCGAAAAGGCTAAGGAATATCTTACGAACGGGAATTTGAGCGTGGCCGAAGTCGCTTACCAATTGGGATTCGAGCGGCCTCAGTCTTTCAACAAACTTTTCAAGAGCAAGACGACTCTTTCGCCTTTGCAGTTTCGGGAGTTGCGGAATTAGGTTTCGTTTGCGGTGAATTTTTCTGCTGCGTATTTCTCGCTCTACAGACAAAACTTTAAAAACATAAACAAGCCACGAATTCAATCTGAAGCTCGAAAAAAATCCTTCAAATCCGTTAATCCGCGGCTGAAAATATTTTTTTTCACTATCGGCAACAACGATAAAGGTTTGATTAAAAAGCCACGAACGCACGAATCTATTTTATTCGAGCACTCGTGGCTTAGTTTTTTTGCCGCGGATTAGCTGATTTTTAAGATCTAAGCCGATAAAAAATAAACTGAATACCTAGGAAAAAATCCTTCAAATCCGTCAATCCGCGGCTAAAAAATTAGCGAACGAAATGTCGGTCAAACCATTCCGCGGCCAATTCAAGGTCGGTTTTGGTAAGATTGTGGCCGGTTTGCAGCACTTTTGAATCGACGGCAAAACCGTTATCGGACAAAATTTTCGCGTAAGAATCGATCTCGTCCAAATTGACGGTTCCGTCTAAACTGCCGCTCGTGAGCAAAACTGGAATATTCGCGGCTTTCTCGGTTGGACGCAAATCCTTGAAAGGCAACATCGGTCTAAACAAAATCGCGCCCGCCAAAAAGTTCGGTTGCAGAAACAAGCTTGAACCCGTGATGTTCGCTCCGTTGGAATAGCCCAAAGCGATGAGTTTCGAGGCGTCGAAGTTTTCCTTATCGGATAAATCCTTTAGAAAAACGATCATTTCACGAGTGCGGAATTCGAGGTCTTTCTCGTCAAAAACGCCCATTCCCAAACGCTTGAAAAAACGCGGCATGCCGTTCTCGAGCACGTTTCCACGGATTGACAAAATGTTCAGATCCTTCGGGAAAAAATCGGCGAATGACAGCAAATCGTGTTCGTTACCGCCGGTTCCGTGCAGCAAAAGCAAAGTGTAAGCCCCAGGAATTCCCGAGGCTTTGTACACATAATTCATTGGTTGAAAATCCATGACTTTTTAGTTGATTGGTACCAAATGTTGTTCGATAATGGCGCGTTTGCTCTCGTACTGGGCTGGCAATTTGAGGCCTTTGCCCAAATCTTCGAGCGCTTCGTCTACCGTAAATCCTGGGTTGTCTGTCGCGATTTCGAACAAAACGCCGCCCGGTTCGCGAAAATAGAGCGAATGGAAATACTGTCTATCGATTTGTGGCGTGATGCTCAAACCGTGCTCGATGACTTTTTCGCGGAATTTGTGCAGAATCTCGTCATTGGGAACGCGGAATGCCACGTGGTGAACGGTTCCGCCGGCTACGTGTCCGTGTTTTTCTTCGGGAAGTTCCACCAAATCGATGATCGCCGCATTTTCTACAGCATCGGTTTGGTAACGGAAACGGTTCACTTCCTGAGCAACCAATTTATATCCGAAAATCTCGGTCAAAATCGCGGCTGTCGGCTTGATGTCTTTGAGCGACAAAGTGACGTTGTGGAAACCGCGAGTGGCAACATTGGCCTTGACTTCGTCTGTTTCCCACGGTTTTCTGTCGTCGTTTTCGACTTCGGTCAACTCCAACTTTAGCCCGTCCGGATCGAGAATCGTGAGGTAACGCTCGCCAAATTTCTCGGCCGGTTTGTTGTAGATCACGTTGTGTTTCTCGAATCGGTCGATCCAGAAATCGAGGCTGCCTTTTGGTACGGAATAACCGATTTCCGTAGCCATTCCTGTGCCGCGTCTGCCTTGAGCGATCGAACTTCCCCACGGGAAAAACGTAAGGATCGTTCCGGCGCTTCCCACTTCGTCTCCAAAATAGAAATGATACGTTCCGGGATCGTCGAAATTGACGGTTTTCTTGATGAAGCGAAGTCCTAAAGTGTTCGCGTAAAAATCGAAATTGCGTTTGGCGTCACCGGCGATTGCCGTAATGTGGTGCAAGCCTAATATCTTGTTTTCCATGATGATAATTGTTATTTGTTAGGTCAAAATTAGGGCGTTGTTCACTCGAAAACATTGAACTGAGACAAGAAGTTCAGAACTTGAATTGAGAGGTTACGCCAAAGAAGAAAATGTCTTGGCCGGCGCCCGAATCTTTTAGGAAACTTCCTGCGTCGAACCACGTGGTTTCTGCCTTGAGCGAGAAAAACGCGTTCGGTTGCCACGAGATGTTTCCGGCTAGTTGCGTTCCTATGAAGCGCTCCGGACTTTCTCCCGAATAGATCAGATTCACGTTTGGCGCATAAATTCCGTCTTTATCCGAAAAGCGCCAGAATAGGTCGTAATCGAGTCCGAAATCTACCGTTTTGGTTACCGATAGGGAAACTTCCGGATGAATGTCGTACAAGTTGGCCGGACCGATAATTCCCGCCAATCCGAAATAAGCG
>JBCNQO010000377.1:0-3142 GCA_039592825.1 Flavobacterium sp. | reverse complement strand
CATAAACCCGCTGTCAAGCGAAAAAAAACAATAAAAATCCCTAATTTGCCATCAAAACCACCCCTTGACCGAATTAAAAATAAAACGCTACGAACCATCAGATTCCCAAATCTGGAACAACTTCGTCAAAAAGTCAAAAAACGGCACGTTCCTGTTCAACCGCGGTTTTATGGACTACCACGCAAACAGATTTCTCGATTTTTCGCTGTTGGTCTACGACAAGAATGAACTTCTGGCAATTCTTCCGGCTCACCAAAACGAGAATTCGGTGCAATCGCATTGGGGTTTGACCTATGGTGGTTTGGTTTACGACGAAAAGCTCAAACTCAAAGAAGTAATCGTGGCGTTGCAGGCTATTCTGGAATTCCTATCGGAACAAGGAATCGAAAAACTGCAGATCAAGACAATTCCATCCATTTACCACAAATTTCCATCCGATGAACTTTTGTATGCGTTGTTCAATGCCGACGCAAAACTGATCCGACGCGATTCATTGTCGGCAATCGATCTTTCGCAACATTACACCATTTCCAAAACCAGGCGCGAGAGTATCAGAAGAGGTGAAAAGAACCAACTCGAAATCCGCGAAGAAGCCAATTTCAAACTGTTCTGGGAAGAAATCCTCATCCCGAATCTCGACACCAAACATCAGGTGAAACCCGTGCATTCGCTAGAAGAAATTGAACTTTTGCACGCGAGATTTCCGCAGAACATCAGGCATTTCAACGTTTATCACCAAAACAAGATCGTCGCCGGAACCACGGTTTTCATCACCGACACGGTCGCGCATCCGCAATACATTTCGGGCAACAAGGACAAAAATGAACTCGGCTCGCTCGATTTCCTGTACCATTTTCTGATTTCAAGCGTTTTCAAAGACAAAAAGTATTTCGACTTTGGCATCTCGAACGAAAGTCAGGGCCGAAAACTCAACGAAGGCCTCGTTTTCTGGAAGGAAAGTTTTGGGGCCAATACCATTACACAAGATTTTTACGAAGTCGAGACGGCTAATTCCGGCTTGCTCGCAAACGTGCTGATATGATCAAATTTCTCGACCTGCAAAAAATAAACGACCGTCACCGCCAGGATTTTCAGGCCAAGCTAGACGCCATTCTCGACAAAGGTTGGCTTATTCTGGGCGATGAGGTAAAGCGGTTCGAAAGCGATTTTGCGAACTATTGCGGCACAAGGCATTGCATAGGTGTCGGAAATGGCCTGGACGCGATCGTACTTATTTTTCGGGCATTCATAGAACTCGGCCGATTGCGTCCGGGAGACGAGATTATCGTGCCGGCCAACACTTTTATCGCCTCGATGCTCGCCATTGAGCAAACGGGATTGAAGACGGTTCTGGTTGAACCCGAACTCGATTCGTTCAACCTCGATCCAGAAGCGGTCGAAAAGAAGATTACGCCCAAGACCAAGGCGATTCTCGCGGTTCACCTTTACGGACAACTTGCCGATATGGAAGCGCTGGCCAAAATCGCGACTGCCAACAATTTGCTGTTGATAGGCGATGCGGCACAAGCACAAGGCGCGAGCAGAAATGGTCACAAAGCGGGAAGTTTCGGTCACGCGTCGGCATTCTCGTTTTATCCGGCAAAAAATCTGGGTGCATTGGGCGACGCGGGCGCAATCACGACCAACGACGACATTCTGGCCGAAGCCATTTCGAGATTGCGGAATTACGGTTCCGACAAAAAATATGTACACAACACAAAAGGTGTGAATTCGCGTCTGGACGAGATGCAGGCCGCGTTCCTGAACGTAAAGTTGCCATTTCTGGATCAGGATAACCAGGCGCGCCAAAGTATCGCAAAACGTTATCTGTCCGAAATTAACAATCCCAAAATCGCGCTTCCGAAGTACGATCTCGACGCTTCCCACGTGTTCCATCTTTTTGTGATCCGAACCGAGAACCGAGAGGAATTGCAGCGCTATCTGCTTGAAAAAGGAATCGAGACGCAAATCCATTACCCGATTGCGCCTCACAAGCAAAAGGCGTTCGCCGAATGGAACGCTCTTTCACTCCCGATTACCGAGAAAATCCACGCAGAAGTTTTGAGTTTGCCCATAAGTCCCGTTGTGGAAAATGAACAGGTTTCTCAGGTCATTTCGGCCTTAAACGCTTGGTAAATGGGCGTTCCCAAGAAAATAGTACAATCTGCACTTTTGCGCGCCACTTCGCTCAACGCACTGAGCGTGTTGGTGAAAATCGCTATTGGTTTTGCGGTTTCAAAAGTCGTTTCTGTAGTTGTCGGACGTTCGGGAATGGCACTTTTGGGCAATCTCCGGAATTTCCTCACGTCTCTCGAAGGCTTGTCTACACTGGGTTTTCAAAACGGTATCGTCAAATATGTAACCGAAAGCCACACCAGTGAAAATGAGTTGAAGCGCGTGGTTTCTACAGTTTTTGTGAGCCTTGTTTTTGTGGTTGTGGTTTGCAGCCTGTCGCTTTTCGCTTTCGCGGATTTCTGGAGCAGCTGGATTTTCGACAAAGACGAATCGTTCGCGAACGTATTCCGGATCTTCGCGGTCGCGTTGCCGTTTTACGCATTTTCGATCGTCCTTATGGCAATCCTGAACGGCCTCGGCGATTACCGAAAAGTGATCTGGACGAACATTATCGGCAACATTCTAGGGCTCGCACTTTCCATTTGGTTTATTTTCGAATACGAACTTTTCGGGGCTTTGGTCGCGCTGGTTTTGAGTCCGGGATTGCTGTTTTTCGTGTCTTTCGTTTACGTGAAGAAAGAAATCAGGATTTTGTCGCTTATTTCAATTTCGGCTTTCGACAAAATCTTGCTCAAAAGACTGGCTTCGTTCTCGCTCATGGCTTTGTTTTCGGCTGTTGTCGTGCCTTTGGTCTATCTTCAGATCCGTCAGGAAGCGATTTTGGGTTTTGGAATGGAAGAAGTCGGAAGTTGGGAAGCCATGACGCGGATCTCGTCCTATTACATGCTTTTCGTCTCGACTTTAGTGTCGGTCTATTTCTTGCCCAAATTGGTTCTGGCCAAAGAAAATTCACAGGTAAAGGCGATTTTTGCGGGCTATTTCAAGACGGTGATGCCACTTTTTATCGCCGGAACGTTCGTGCTTTATTTGCTTCGCGACCTTATCGTGGTTTTGCTTTTTACCGATG
>JBCNQO010000376.1:0-3239 GCA_039592825.1 Flavobacterium sp. | reverse complement strand
ATGATGTAAGGTTTGAGGCAATTGATGACCAATTCGCTGGCCGAAGCCGTACTTCCCGAAGTAAGTACATAAACGGTGTTCAGGTTCAGACTCTTTATCGACGCGCCACTTATCTGGTTCGTGAATTTGTTGGTCAAAGTTCCAGGATTATTGTCATTCCAATAGTCCATAAGCTTGGCGTTCCATTGCTCTTTGGCGAATGTCTGACCCGTGAATTGTCCTGTGATCATGCTCGCGAGATAAGTCGCCGTCTGGATCGATCCGCCGGAATTGTAGCGAAGATCGAGCACGAAATCGGTGATGTTTTCAGACTTGAGTTGGCCGAATGCGTTGTTCAGGGCCGAGTCGTAATTCGGGTAAAAACCGTTGTACATCAAATAACCGATCTTGTGCGTTCCGACCTGAAAAGTTTGATTTAGATAAACCGGATTTTCTGAAATCACAGATTTGGTAAGCGAAACCGACTGGCCGTTTGGCGTAATGTTACCATTGTCGTAATCGGCTAGATTCAAGGTGTAAGTTTCGCCCGAGAGCAATTGTTGGTAATTACTGACGGTAAGCGGCGTTCCGTTCACGGCATAGAAAATATCGCCTCTGTGGATGTCTTTGTTCGACGCATCGGAATTGGGCAAAATGTAGCGCACCCAACCAAAAATCTCGGTAGTGCTTCCGGATTTGTAGCGCAGGCCGAAATCGACGCCATTGTTTCCGGTGGTTCCCGAAAGTACGCCTTCTAGAATTCTGTAGTCCGAATAAATCACGCTGAAACGATCGATCGACGTGTCAACGCGCAAATGGTTGAAAAGTGTCGTGGGTTCGTTGTTCTGAGCAAGCCACAAATTCAGGTCTTGCTGGTTGGCGAAACGGTTGTCTGCCAAGTCGGGCACGTCTTCCTGCCATAAATAGTAAAGGTTCATGCCTTTCCAGACGAAATCGGAAATGCGTAGGTCTTTTGGTACCGAATTAGAATCGTCGGGTTGGCAGGATTGGAAAACGAATCCGACAGAAAGCAGTAAAATTGTGGCGAACAGGAACTTTTTCATAGCGCGAAAGTGTCAGTATACGAAAGTACTTAAAAATGGTTTCGTTATTTACGGAATTCCGGATTTTGGGAGATTCGTTTTATCGTTTTTCGGATATTCCGACGAACTTCAGATCGTGCCGAAGAAAATTATTTTATCGGATAAATTATTGTAAGTCAGATTTCTGTAAATATTTTTAAAAGTGGATGTTACAAAAAAAAACGTGTCTCGTCTTGCTTATATAACCGACCAAGTAAACACAAAGTGATGAACCAGATCGAGTTCATAAAAACAGTAACTCCTTTCAAGGACAAAGTCTTCAGGCTCGCCAAAAGGTTGCTCGTAAGCACCGAAGAAGCCGAAGACGCGACCCAGGAAGTGATGGTCAAATTGTGGACGAAAAATGAGAGTTTGCCGCAATACAACAGCGTGGAAGCGCTCGCCATGACGATGACCAAGAATTATTGCCTAGACCAGCTCAAGAGCAAACGCGCCGGAAACCTTCAGTTGGTTCACAGCAATTACAGCGACGGTGCGGCATCGGTACAAAGACAAGTCGAAGACCGCGACCGCTGGCAATGGATGGAAAAAGCGATCGAGGATTTGCCCGAGCAACAAAAACTGATCGTACAGTTACGGGATATCGAACAATACGAATACGAGGAAATCGCCTCGATGCTTGAAATGAACGAAACCGCGGTGAGAGTCGCGCTTTCGAGAGCCCGAAAAACGCTAAGGGACAAAATGACAAAAACAGAGAACTATGGAATCGCATAAAATAGAATCACTACTAGACAAATACTTTGACGCCGAAACGACGCTGGCCGAAGAAAGAGTATTGCAGGAATATTTTTCCCAACCGAATGTTGCGCAGCATTTGGAGCAATACCGCCACATGTTCACGTTTTACGCCAAAGAGAGAGAACAACGGTTTGACGGCGCCTTGCCCTTACAACCCAGAAAACGCAAAGTCGTGGCTTGGCTTTCGGTTGCCGCTTCTATCGTTGTGCTCTTAGGGATCGGAACGTTCGCTTACAACAATCTCGACGAGCCCGCTACGGCTCCAACAGAATTGGGAACTTACGAGAATCCCGAACTCGCTTTCCAACAAACACAAAAAGCGCTTGATATGTTGGCCGCTCATGTCAACAAAGGCGTGGAAAGCGTAGAATTGATCAATGAGTACGAACAATCAAAAGACAAAGTTTTTAAAAAGTAAATTTCCAGAAACCATGAAATCATTCAAAAAGTTGCTAGTTACAGCCGTCTTCGCCCTTATGCCGACGCTGATTTTTGCCCAGACTGCCGCGTTTGACAAATACGACGGACAAGACGACGTGACCGCGGTCGTGGTCACCAAGAAAATGTTCAAGATGATGGGAGACGTCAAAAACAAGGAAAACCAACAATACCTGAATCTGATCTCGAAGCTTGACAACCTAAGGGTTTTCACTACGCAAAGCGCGAGAGTGACAAGCGATATGAAAGCGACGTCTGACAAATACGTGAAAAGTGCCGGTTTGGAAGAACTGATGCGCGTTACAGAGAAAGGTCAGAACATCAAGATCCTTGTAAAATCAGGAAAGTCTGACACCAACGTTCGCGAATTGCTGATGTTCATTGAAGGCAGCGGCAAAAACGAAACCGTGCTAATGTCACTTACCGGAGATTTCGACCTGAACGACATCTCTATGCTTACCGACAAATTGAACTTGCCAGGCGGAGATGATCTCAAGAAAGCGAGTAAAGGTCCAAAAGGTCCGAAAGGCCCAAAATAATAAGTCATGAAACGATTCATTCTAACGGCGGTGATCGCCCTGGCGCTGGCTTCGTGCAGTTCCGAACCGAGTTTGCAGAAGTACTTCGTAGAAAATCAGGAGAAACCGAATTTCGTAGTGCTCGACATTGGGCAATCGGTCTTGAAAGTCAAAGAAGACGCGTTGACGTCAGACCAGAAAAAAGCGCTGAACACTTTCGACAAGGTCAACGTTTTGGCCTACACGGTGAAAGACAGCTTGCACAATGAAGCCGAATACCAAGCCGAATCGGCAAAAATCAAAGCTTTGCTCAAAGACGAAAAGTATCAGAAACTGATGAGTTTCGGATCGGGCAAAGACGGCGGATCGATAAGCTTCGTAGGAAAAGACGACGACCACATAGACGAATTCGTGATTTTCGCCAATCGCAAGGAAAACGGTTTTGCCGTGGTGCGGATCA
>JBCNQO010000375.1:0-3247 GCA_039592825.1 Flavobacterium sp. | reverse complement strand
TCTGGCCGTCCGAAAAAATCACTAAAGGAGACGTGATCTCCTATTATAACTCGATTTCCGAAGTGATTCTACCCTATCTCAAAGACCGTCCTCAGTCGATGAGACGAACGCCCGATGGTGTAAAATCGGAAGGTTTTTTCCAGAAAAACGTAGACGGAATCGCGCCGAAATGGGCCAAAACGCGCACGATCAAAGCCGATTCCAAAAGCGAACCGATCACGTGGCTGCTTTGCAACGACAAAGACACTTTGCTTTACATGGCCAATATGGGTTGCATCGAGATCAATCCGTGGAGCTCGCGCGTGGGTTCGCTCAACAATCCGGATTACATCATTTTCGACCTCGATCCGAAAGGCGCGCCACTCAAAAATATCGTCATGACGGCTCTCAAACTCAAGGAAATCCTCGACAAACTCAACGTTCCGGCCTATATCAAGACTTCGGGCGGCAACGGACTTCACGTGTTCATTCCCATAGAACCCAAATTCACTTACGAGAAAACGCGCGAATTTTCGCACCTCGTGAGCCAAATGGTGCATCGCGATCTGCCCGAAATCACGAGTCTGGAAAGATTACCGTCTAAACGCGAAGGCAAGGTTTACCTCGATTTCCTGCAAAACGGCAAAGGAAAGACCATGGCCAGCATTTACTCGCTTCGTCCGCGCGAGGGCGCCACGGTGAGCACGCCACTCGATTGGAGCGAAGTCAACAACAAACTCGATCTCAAGAAATTCAACATCAAGACTTTACCGAAACGACTGGAACAAAAAGGCGATTTGTGGGCGAATTTCTTCAACGATGCGATCGACCTAAAAGAAGTCGTGAAACACTTGTAAATCGAAAGCTCGAGGTTCTTTAGAATTTTAATTTGGGCGTTGCCGCGACAAACACCAAAAAGCTTCGAATCAAGAAACGGGTCGCGGCCGGGCTGGTTGGTGCTCGCTATGTCTTTTGCTGTTCGCAATCCCGATAGCTATCGGGAATGAGCTCAAACAACACCACCATCCCTAACGCGGGCTCTGTTTTTCAGAACTCGAAAGGTTCCAAAATCGGAAATTTGATCTTGTAAAATCGGAAGGTCTAAGACCTAACAAATCTTATACACCTAACAGGTTTTAAAACCTAACAAATCTTAAGACCTAACAGGTTTTAAGACCTGCTGACGAAAATCGAAGTTTAACTCAGTTCTTCCAAACCCTGAACCTGGCGTCTTTCACCTTAAACCAAAAAAAGCCCCGAACTGCCACCACGCATCCGGGGCTAAAAACCTGAAAAGAATCTATTAACAACCAGTCAGGCTATTCGGTGTCGAAATATTCGAAGGTACACGAGTACGTTAGCCCGAAATTCCCAAAAGTCGTCTGCATCGTGTAATCCTGATAGTCGTATCCGTTGGTGAGCGCGAAATTGTAGATAGGATCGGCGCTCCCGGTTCGGCCCGTGAACGAGTCCTTGACCATGTAGACGATAGCGTCATATTGCGCCAGATAAGTCGTAAGCTGATACGAACTTCCGACAACATCGCGAAGCGGCCCTTTCAAAGTTGCCGAACCCACAGACGAATAGTTGTAAGTCATCTCGTTCTCGTTCAAGATATCGCCATTTGGCTTGAGCACGAAAGCGCGTCCGTTTACGGTGTAGGTGTTGTTGCCCGAATTGTAGACGACCTCGTGATCGACATTGCCTTCGGTGTAGCCAGAAAGCCGTCCGTCGTTGTCATACTCGAATGTAAGATCATCGCCGCTCGTTTTTGCTATCGCAGTCACCTGATCGCGGTTGTTGTACGAATACGTGAACATATCGTCAATGTCGCCTGCGAGCGTTATTGTGGCAATCCGATGTCTGGAATCGTAAGTGAAATCGGCAGTTTGGTTGTTTTCTGGATAGTTCGAGACCATCGTCATGCGCTTGAGCAGTTTCCCGTCAAAACGAGAACCGTTGTCGTCGTTGCCGCAGCCGCAGCCAAAAGCCAGCAAAAGAATCGATAGCGTGTAAGGCAGAATACGTTTCATGCGTGAAGTATTATGAGCCGAAATTACATCCGCGCCAAGCGATTTTTGTATGCCGATAAACCAACTGCGGACCTGGTCAATCAAAATGCAAGCTCCGGAGCCAAATCGACTCCGGAGCCCGCAATAAAAAAACTAACCTAAACCTAATTGTAAGTGATGGCCATCGTGAGATTCGCGCTTCCGCTCACTTGCGTGCTCACGGGAAGTCCGCCGTCGAACGTGTGAGTCACAGTTGTTGTGGGATTCGCCGCGTCCGGATTCACCAAACCCGAAATCGCTTTCTTCGTAGCGAAATAAGGCGCATTCGACTCAATGAGCGCCATAAGGAATCCGTCTACGCCTTTCACGTTGGCGAACGCTCCTTTTTTCGAATTATCGTAAGAGAGCTGCAAAGTCGAGAGCGAAGCCAGATCGCTGTTGGAAGTAAGCGATCCGGAAATACCGTTCACCGTAAAATTGTCGCCATTATAAGTCAAGGTCAAAGCCGAATATTGGCTCACGGCCGTAACCACGCGGTTCTTGTTGTCGTAAGTAAGATTGATCACCGCATCCTGATCGCCACTTGCCGTAATGGTCTGCGGACGGTTCTTGTTGCCGTAATCGAAAGCAAGCGAATAGTTCTGGGCGCCGGTTTTGGTGAGTTGCGTCAGACGGTTTTTGTTGTCGTACGAAAAGGCGTAAGTACCGGCAAAAGAAGGATCTGCGCTTGTGACCGTAATGTTTGTGGGAACTTTTCCTTTCGAGCCCGAATCGTCGTCTCCGCAAGATGTCATAAGTCCGGCGAAAGCCAAAATAAAAAGAAGTTTTTTCATGGAGGATTTTGTTAAGTATTGATTTCTTTTTTCAGGTTATCGGTCAGGCCGATGCGACTTTGCTATCTGTCAGGAATTCATTGCGAATAGGCAAAAGTGATCGTCACCTCACCAACCGTAGAGATTTCAGGTAGACCAGCGTCTGTTTCAGTGTGCGTGTAAGCCGTTACGTTTCCGTTGCTCACCACGCCCTGAAGCCTTTTTCTGGACATGAAAGTGGTGAATTGGCTTCCCATCAAATGAAACAACAATCCGTTGAACGATTTCACGTTGGCAAAAGCTCCTTTTTGATCGGAATGGTTTATCGAAACCGCATTTATGGCTTTGAGATCGCCATCTGGAGACATCACATGGTTCACGCCATACATTTCGTAGGTATTGTTGCCATGATAGGTCACGGGAAACTGGTTTCCATAATTGTCG
>JBCNQO010000374.1:0-3249 GCA_039592825.1 Flavobacterium sp. | reverse complement strand
GAGCGCCTGAAGTTCGTAGTATGAATTCGCGACTTCTGCGATAAGGTTCGTCAGCACGAAATTCTTGCCTTCAACCGACGCCAGATAGCGATTCACGGCCGATTTCTTGGAGTTGCGAAGTTTTTTCCAGATATCGACTTCCCAATTGGCCACGGCCTGAACGTTGAAATCGCCCAGCGGATCTGGCATTTCACGTCCCGGCGTGATGTCTGTAGACGCGTCGCCCGCACCTTGACTCGTATAACGCCCGACTTTCTCGATTCCCGATCCGGCTTTGAGCCCGACCGTTGGCAAATACGCGCCTTTCTTGATTCGGATCTCGTTTTTGGAGATCTCGATTTCCTGCAAGGTGATGTTCAATTCCTGGTTGTTGGCCAATGCGACATCGACCAATTGCTGCAGATTCGGGTCGGTAAAAAATTGACGCCATTGCACTTTTCCAGAGTTGATCGTATCTGTAGAAGTGGCGAAACTTTGTGGCATCGGTTTGGCTTCTGTGGCGGTCGCAGCCGATGGCACTTTGCATCCAACGGCCGTGATTCCAACGGCGAAACCAATTATATAGGTGGCTTTTCTTAGCTTATTCATGGTTTTCAAGTTGTTCGGTTAACGGACTTTCTTCTTCGTCTTTCACGAATTGGGTTTTGGAAGCGATGGTTCCGAAGATGTAATACAATCCCGGAATGATCACGACTCCGAATACGGTTCCGAAGAGCATACCGCCCGCGGCCGCCGTACCGATCGTTCTGTTCCCGACCGCACCCGGACCACTAGCCAGACACAAAGGGATCAAACCGGCAATGAACGCGAACGAGGTCATAAGGATCGGACGGAAACGCACTGCCGCGCCTTCCATTGCCGCCTCGAGTACAGACGCGCCTTCGGAATGTTTCTGGACCGCGAATTCCACAATCAAGACCGCGTTCTTACCCAAAAGTCCGATGAGCATTACCATGGCGATCTGCGCATAGATGTTGTTTTCCAAACCTGTGACTTGTAACAGGAAGAATGCCCCGAAAATCCCGATCGGAAGTGAAAGCAAAACCGCGAACGGCAACACGAAACTCTCGTATTGAGCCGACAAGATCAGATACACGAATCCAAGACAGATCAAGAAGATCCAAATGGCTTGGTTTCCCTGGGCAACCTGGTCTTTCGAGATTCCCGCCCAGTCGATCGCGTAACCGCGTGGCAAGGTTTTTTCGGCAACCTGATTGATCACGTCAATGGCCTGCTGGCTACTGTAACCCGCGTTTGGCGAACCTGAAATCTCAGAAGCCGTGTACATGTTCTGGCGCGTGATTTCGGACAATCCGTAAACTTTTTCCATTTTCATGAAAGCCGAATACGGCACCATTTCGTCTTTGTTGTTCTTGACGTACAACTTCAAAATATCGTCTGGCAAAGCGCGATATTGTGGCGCGGCCTGAACGATCACTTTGTAGGCGCGTCCGAATTTGATGAACGAGATTTCGTAGTTACTTCCTACCAAAGTTGACAAAGTGTTCAACGCATTTTCGATCGAAACGCCTTTCTGTTGGGCGATGTCGTTGTCGACTTTGAGCATGTATTGCGGGAAACTCGCGCTAAAGAAACTGAACACAGAAGACAACTCCGGACGCGATTTGAGCTCTTTCACGAAGTCGTTGTTAACCTGCTCCATTTTCTTGTAATCGTTGGTTCCGGTCTTGTCCAGCAAACGCAACTCAAAACCTCCCGCGGCACCGTAACCCGGAACGGCCGGCGGTTGAAAGAACTCGATCTGGGCTCCGGCGATGTCTTTGGACTTTTCTTCCAACTCCTCAATGATCTCGTGAGCCGTTTGCTTTCTGTCCTTCCAATCTTTAAGGTTGATAAGACACGTTCCGGAGTTCGCGCCCGTACCTTCAGTCAAAACCTCATAACCTGCCAACGAAGAAACCGATTGTACGCCGTCGACGCTTTCGCAGATCTTTTGCAGGCGTTCGGAAATCTGGTTGGTTCTTTCCAAAGACGATCCCGGAGGCGTTTGGATGATCGCGTAGAACATACCTTGATCTTCGCCCGGAATGAATCCCGCAGGAACGCTTCCGCTAAGGAAATACGTGGCGATACAGAAAACGATTAGTGTTCCGAAGGTTACAACGCGTCGGTTCACGATCTTTTTGAGGATGCTCTGGTATTTGCCAGACATTTTGTCAAAACCACGGTTGAACGAGCCAAGGAACATGTCGACGGGTGTTTTCTTCTTCGGTTTCCCGTGGTTGTTTTTGAGGATCATCGCACACAAAGCCGGCGTCAAAGTCAAAGCGACGATACCCGAAAGGATAATCGCGGTTGCCATCGTGATAGAGAACTGACGATAGAAAATACCGACTGGTCCGCCCATGAAGGCTACTGGAATAAATACCGCGGCCATCAAGAATGTAATGGCGATGATCGCGCCCGCAATTTCCTTCATGGCTTGTTGCGTGGCTTTCCGCGGTTTGAGATGTTCTTCTTCCATCTTGGCGTGCACGGCCTCGATTACCACAATCGCGTCATCGACCACGACTCCAATCGCCAAAACGAGTGCGAACAACGTAATGAGGTTGATCGTGATTCCGAAGAATTGCATGAAAAAGAACGTTCCCACAAGAGAAACCGGAACGGCCAAAGCTGGAATAATCGTAGAACGCCAGTCGCCAAGGAAGATGAAAACCACCAATCCTACAAGAATGAACGCTTCTACCAAAGTGTGCAAAACCTTCTCGATTGACGCGTCAAGGAACTTGGAAACGTCGTAAGAAATCTCGTAGTGCATGCCTTTCGGGAACGAACTTTTCTCGATTTCGGCCAATTTGGCTTTCACGTTGTCGATTACCTGTTGAGCGTTACTTCCGTAAGACTGTTTTAGCGTGATCGCCGCAGACGGTTTTCCGTTCAGGTTCGAATAAATGTCGTACATCGAGCTTCCGAATTCTACATCGGCTACGTCTTTCAAACGCAAGATCTCGCCGTCTGAAGTCGAACGCAGAATCACGTTCTTATATTGATCGATAGTGGTAAAACGACCCGAATATTTCAAGACGTACTCGAAAGATTGCGAACGCTTACCGGAACTTTCACCCGTTTTTCCAGGCGAGGCTTCCAAACTTTGGGCAGAAAGGGCTTCCATGACTTCGTCGGCAGAAATCTTGTAGGCAAGCATTCTGTCGGGCTTGAGCCAAATCCGCATCGCATATTCACGAGTTCCCAAAATGTCGGCAACTCCAACTCCGTCAACGCGCT
>JBCNQO010000373.1:0-3255 GCA_039592825.1 Flavobacterium sp. | reverse complement strand
CCAACACGATTTTTGTTCGCGTCGGCAGCAATTCCATGCCAATCGAAGGCGAGATCGAGCGCAGTTTCTCGAATACGCAGATCGTGCTCGACATCGAGAACAGTTCCCGGAATTCCATTGGTTACACTTTGGACGGCGTGATGGATTTCATGCAGAACGGCCATCGCGACATTTCGCCCAAATACAAGGTTTTCAAGGAACTTTTCGTGATCTGTTGGGCCGGAACCAAACGAAAAGTGCGCGAGCAGACGTTTTTTTCGAGAGTCGACATCGAACTCATAAACGAACAGGTGAAGTTGTTTTACTCGGCTTTGGACGACGTGACGATCGAATACGACGAAGATTCGTTCACGATCACCGAATTCGTGCCTTTGGGATTGAACGACCGCACGAGTTACTATCCGCTGGAAACCCAAACCATTAGGTTTTACGACAATGGCTATTACAAGATTGACCGACAGTTTCTGTTCGAGCCGCCTCAGTTCAACCGAAAAATGCTGGACCACATTTACAACTCGAACCTTACTTTGATCGACAAACTGCAAAAGGCAATCGCACTGTCGTCACGTGAACAGCGCGATTTAGAGAATCTTTCGTCAACGCTTATGATTTGTTATCTGAACGGCTTCGAAGAGGCAAAACGAAAACTCATCGAGGCAAAACCTTTGCTCAAAGCCCAGACAAACGCCAGCGTTTACCTTTCGTTCAAGGAAGCGATGCGGGTTTTGCGCAAGATGAAGTATGACGTACAATAGGCTTTTACCAAAGAATCAGACCCTAACGGTAACGGTACGCGCCACTTTGTCATGTAAGGTGACCGAGCACATTAAGTAGACCAACAAGGCGATTGGCCAAAGCGCAATGCTTAACATCTTCAGCAAAGTTCTCATTATTCGCGTTGCGCCAGCTGGCGCTGCAGAGGAAGAACTATCTATTGTTTTTGTAGCTAAAATTATCTTTCCTAACGACTGTCCTTGGTTGACCAGATCAAAAATCAGGAAATAAATGGGAATAGCTAGCAAGGCCAACTTAAAATCGAGGTCGACAGAATGCCCAAACAACAGAAAGCTTCCAATCCGATACGTGGGAAAAACCACGTCCAACACATAAAAAATGAGATTTGCACCTACCATGTCGATGATAAATGAGGCAATTCGCCTTGATTTTCTTACACCCATACTACAAATATTCAAATTCGAGATAAACCATTCCTTTCGAGTCAATATCGTATCGCCCCTTTTTGATCCTCGCGGCGCGTCCGTTCACTTTGCCCTCAGATGAACTTTTTATCTCCAAATACTTCGCGTCTTTATAAGCGCCATTGGTATCTGATAGTAAATCGGAAACCAAAATGCCACTACCAGGCGAAATTTTGTGTTGTCCAGTAAAAAGGTCATAAACCCGCTTTGGAACTATCGAGCTAGGCGTTTGAGGCGATATCATGAAAGGACCGCCACAGCATATATAGACTGTCGTGGAAATATTCACGATAATGATGCCGACCGAGATATTGAAATCACTGCAGGCGATATCGTCCGAGCTGGAAGAAACGGAAATAGGAGTTCGCTCTGTCTGAGAATAAACATTTAGCGTAAACACTAATGAGGCGAATAAAAAGAAAATTGTTTTCATGGCTTTTAAATTATTGGTTATAAATATTTTACTATCGTATACAAACACAAATGTCAGCACAAATAAAAAAAGTCGATTACAGAAAATCTGTAAAAAATGTTAAAAGTGAATCAAGCAGGAATCGCAAAATAAAATCCTAAAAAACTTGCCAGATTTAGGAATGCCCGATAACTTGTGAACTGCCGGCAAAACGTCGTATTTTTGCCCCGATTTATGAAAAGAACCTTAGCCATTGGCGACATACACGGCGGACTGCGAGCGTTGACACAAGCCTTCGATCGCGCCAAAGTCACGCCCAACGACAAACTTATTTTCCTTGGCGATTACGTAGACGGCTGGAGCGAGTCGCCTCAAGTGCTGGACTATCTCATGGCGCTTTCGCAGACCAACGAGTGCATTTTTTTGCGCGGCAACCACGACGATCTGCTCATGGAATGGCTTCGCGGAAAAGAGAACAAATTGTGGCACCAACACGGAGGCGAAGCCACGATTCTCGCCTACTCGATCTTACCCGAATCGGCCAAAGAACCGCATTTCGAGTTTCTGCAAAAGCTTCAGACGTACTATCTGGACGACAAAAACCGTTTGTTCGTACACGCCGGATTCACGAATCTTCACGGCGTAGAACACGAATATTTTCCGCGGATGATGTATTGGGAACGCACGCTCTGGGAAACCGCTTTGGCGCTCGACCCGAATATGAGTACCGAAAATCCGGCGTATCCGAAAAGATTCAAGGTTTATGACGAGATTTTCATCGGACACACGCCAACCACGAGAATAAACGAGATGACGCCACAGAATCGCGCCAATATTTGGAATGTCGACACCGGCGCGGCTTTCAAAGGAAAATTGTCGGTTTTAGACGTCGATTCCAAAGAATTCTGGCAAAGCGACACCTTGCCCGAACTTTATCCGGACGAAACCGGACGAAACAGATAACCCAAACTAACGATGAGAAAATTATTTTTAACACTTTGCGCGACTTTCGCCCTATCGGTTTCGGCCCAGAAACACGAGGTGAAATGGAATATCGGGAACACGATCATGCACGCTTCGGTAGAAGTTGGATACGAATACCTGATCGACAACCACCAATCTGTGGGCGCAGAATTCCTGATCAACGACGTCTATAATCTGAGAATCGGCCGACAAGCCGAGGATTTCGACACGAACAGCTTCAAGATCGCCTATAGTTATTACACGGGCGATCGCAACGACGCTTTCCAAATCTCGCCATTTATACAAGTGAGAGTTGGCGAATACCAACAATATTCGGACAGCCCGAAAATCGATATGGACAGCTTTATAGTAGGGATTGGCGGCGGCTACAAATGGAACATCAACGACAAGTTCGTGTTCGGGCCTTATTTTACTATTGGACGCAATTTTAGTGAGGAAGTGAATGACGAGTTCAATACGCCGGTTGAGATTGGCGTTGGTTTTGGCATTGGGTATCGTTTCTAAACTTCGACATTTGTTGTTCGACTTTCAATTTTGGATCGTTCGGCTAGCGCGGAGTCTGTGACTCCGCAAGACGTGTGTCGGAGTTTACAACTCCGGAAATCTTAACTTTTCTTAACTATCTTAATGGTTCAAAAAAAATTCGGGAGCGCAAGCGAC
>JBCNQO010000372.1:0-3259 GCA_039592825.1 Flavobacterium sp. | reverse complement strand
ACCAAAACATCTGGCAAATAGCGAACCTGCCAGCTGTTCTTGAACAGTTCGAGCGAGGCCGTGTTTTCCTCTCCGTAGAATTCGAACCATTCGGGATAAGGCTTTATGGCTTTCCAGGCCGACATTCTCCAGGCGTGTCCGCAACCGACGAAGCTTTTCACCTGATGTTCTGTTTCGTCTGAAAACGTGGTTTGCGGCGCGTCTTTTCCCCAGAAAATACGGAATGCGACAAGACCACATTTTTGGTTTTGCGCAAAAAAATCGGCTAAAATTGAAATCGGATCGTCCGAAAGAAAATTCGCATCATCGTCGAGAGAAATCGCGAAATCGGCTTTTGTCGTGTTCAAAAGATGGTTCCGGCAAAACAGATAGCCTTTCGATTGCTCGTTGCGAAGTAATGCGATGTTCGGGAAATTGGCTTTTACGGCCTCAAATGTTCCGTCCTGCGATCCGTCGTCGTAAACGCGGCACGTCACTTCATCTGAAAGCAAACCAGAAATCTGGGCTAAGGTGAACAGCAGATCTTCGCGTCTGTTCTTGGTAGAGATTAGGATTTCGAATTTGGGCATATCAGGAATGTTGGCCAAGAATCCTGTGTTTGATGAACAATTTTATCTTTTTGCGCCATTTGAAGAATCCGTCCTTAAAAATCACGTGATTGCGAGTGTTGGCGCGGCTCAGGTTGAAACTTTCGATAAGTCCGTTGATACGGGCGGTTTGGGCCGCATCTTTTTCGTAAGCGCGCGAATACCAGGTGTGACAGACAATCTCGTTTCCTTCGTGATCGGATACGATATTGGCAACAGGATCGTCTTTTACGTCTCTGGAATCGAGATAAAGCGCTTTCAGGCCCTGACGTCTCATCCAAAAATAGAAACAATAGTAAGGTTCGTACAAAACGTTGGTATCGTACGGATAGCGCAATTGGGAAAGATCGTCGTCAAATTCGCCTTCGACCGTAAATTGTTGGGAAAGGCATTCCTGCTCGTTCCAGATCTGTTTGAGTTTGGCGAAATTCAGTATCGAGAAAAATGTGTTTATCGCATAAGGACTGAACGTTCTGTGCCTTACCATTCCGCCGTCGCGAACGCCGCAGAACATATAGTCGTTTTGCGCCATGTGTTCAATGAGACCGTGAATTTTGTCCGGATCCGTAAAAACGACATCTTCGTCGGCCATGATTAGCCAGTCGATCTTTTCGTTCCGGAGTTTTCGCATCATGTAACGGATGCTGTTCATGGCATACATCTTGTCGCGCCCGTCGATCACGAAACGGCGGTAATCTGGGTAGAATTTGCTCGTTTTGTCGTAAAGCGTAAAATTGATTACGGTGCTAATGATCGCGACTTTCGACGGATCTATGTTCGATTGGGGATTCATGCTTTTGTGCGTATCAGCTTATTTTCTTCTTGGCTTCACCGATAATGCCGTTCATCGATTTTACCCATTCCTGCAAAGTGTAGACTGGTTTTTCGACGATTATGGGCGCGTCGTTCCCGGTAACGAAATCTTCCATGGCCTGAAACCATTCGCTAACGAAATTCGGCCTTTCTATAAGCCGACCGAGTTTTCCGAACTGCAAAACCTCTGGAACGCCGCCTTGGTTTGAGGCGATGCAGTGGCAACCGCAATTGAGCGCCTCGATAAGACTAAGGCCGAAGCCTTCGTGGCAAAGCGTCGGGAAAAGGTAACAATCGCTGGCCTGGAAGTACTTTGGGAGTTCGTCGTTGGGAATGCGTCCGAAGAATCTTACGTTCTCTAAATTGCCTCGTTTTTCGGCACCGACCACAAGTAGCTCATTCCCCGGATATTTTTCGTTCAACGTCCTGAAAGCATCCAAAACGATCTCGAGTCCTTTTTTTGGACGATCCTGCGAACACCACAAGAACACTTTCTTGCCTTTTATGTCGAGCGACTGACGAATTTCGGCTTTTTGCTGAGCGGTCACTTTGGAAAACCGGCCTGTATCGATTCCGTTGTAAAGCAAGGAAACGCGCACCGGAAAGACCGTATAATAGGCCAAATGGGCTTTGTAGCTTTCGTTGGTGAGCAAAATAAGTTCGTCGACTTCTTTGTAGAAACTCGTCGAACCGTCTGCCACTATAAACGGGTCGTGTCCGTGGTAGAACATCTGAATGTAACAATTCTGGCGCAATCCCTTGGCCACAAGGCGCTCGTGAAAACGTTGGGCGAGCGCGAAATTGTCTACGAATTGCACCACGTATTTGCCACCGGGCGCTATCTCATCCAAAAGCGTGTCGAGATAATTCACGCGGTAATAGAAAAGTTTCTTGCGGATTTTTGCCTTTAGGGAATTCTTCACAAGAGCATACTTCACGCCTCCGAACGGCTTTTTCGGGGCTTCACACACGATCGTATCGATCTGGCTTTGGCCGCTTTCGAAGTAATTCCGGTACATAGTCGTCCAGCTTCCTATCTTGGAATAAGGCAACGGAAATGTAGAGACAAGAATTACTTTTGGCATGTTGCTGGTGTTGGCGCTAAAATACACATCTATTTTTACAATACATACTTTTGGGCGTCAGATGCCGACATTCCTTTTTGAACGAGAAGTCTCGCCGCCAACTTCTTACGGGAAAGCAACTTAGATAGCAAACTTGCGGTCATTATCGCGAAAAAGCCGGGTTTCGCTTTCGCGGACAGAATCACTTTTCGTACCTCGGGTTTGCTTTGGCTTATCCTGGACAATGTGTCGCGCATCCAATCTTCGCTCACATTTCCCATGTGGTAAGTATAATTCTCAAGAGTGGACAGTCTGTAAAATCCATTTTCCTGAACTGGTTTGTCGAGAATGTCGTTTTCGCTGCCGCCGCCGAGCTTGAATTCCGAAAAGCGCTTGCCGACGGACTCGAAGATATCGCCTCTGTAGGTGGCGCAGAAATGTCCGGTGCCCAAAACCGCTTTTTTGCCTTTTGACGAAAGCGTCAGATAGCGCGAAAGTTGGTCTTTGGAGTAGAATTCGGGATTTCCGATACTGTGTGCGAAGGCTCTCAGTGCATCAGGATCCACAACCTCTGAAAAAGAAAGTTGGCGCGAAAACAGGAATTTTGCCCAGATATTCGCCGTGTGGTTGCGGAAAGATTTGGACGAAGGCGTAGTACAAACGGCTCCGGCCTTGTCGAAATGCGAGAAGATGTCGTAAGTGGCATTTTGCCATCCGTCAAGGAAAAGCACATCGGAATCGGCTATCGTGACCAAGTCAAATCTGTGACCCGCGAGGCCTTTTAGCACCGCATTG